>CAYIFE010000106.1:0-1717 GCA_964362605.1 uncultured Candidatus Saccharibacteria bacterium | reverse complement strand
CTCGTCCTCGGCGAACTGGCAAAAGACGGCGTATTGGAAAGCGGTCAAAAACTGCGGCTCAACCATCTCAAGGCGGACATCAAAAAACGGTTCGGCGGCCCTCCAGCGGGGTTAGGACAAGCAGAAGAAATAATCATCGCCGTAAACCCGAGCACGGTCGGAGCGATAGAAGCGGATATCATGGCCCAAGAGCTCAAACCGTTTGCAAAAAAAATCACCCGCCTGGGTCGGGGACTGCCGACGGGCGGGGAAATAGAGTTTGCCGACGAAGACACGCTCACCGGCGCGCTGGAAAACCGGCGCTAGCGTTCCGTCAGTCAATGACTTCACGCGAGAGAAGCCGCGGCATGACTTTGTGCTCAAACACCGAACCAAGCTTGATGCCGTGCAAGGTCTTTGAACTGACCCACCGCAGTTCTTCTATTTCGGAACTGGGTGTTGGCACGCCTTTCCACCGGTACACCTGCAAGACGGTTATCCGAACCTGTACGTCCGACCGACCAACCGCCGGCGCGGTGAAAACGCCAAAGGGTGCCAGGGCGCCTATTTCAATGTAAATACAAAGTTCTTTGGTGAGTTCGCGCGCGAGCGCGCGGCAGACGTCCTCGCCGTCTTTGATCTTTCCGCCCGGGCTGATGAAATGCTCTTTGCCCTTCGGACGGACAACGAGCAACCTCCGATTCCAAATGATGATACCGGCGGCTTTATGAAGTGTGGTGGGCACTGAAAAACCTGTTGAAGGAACTGCCATAAACATAGCAGGTAGTGGACTGCTTTTGCAAAAAAACGGGCGCAGGACGCCCGTTTTTTTACTTGCTACTTCCTGCTTGCTATTCCTTAATCCCAACGATCTCCACCTCCGTAAACATCTGCCGGTGGCCCTTCTTTTTGCGGTAGCGGGTTTTTGAGTGGTATTTGAACACAATAACTTTTTTGGCCCTCCCCTGCTGGAGTATTTTTCCTTCCACCTTTGCGCCGGCAACGTGCGGGGTCCCCACCTTCACATCTTCGCCATTGACGGTCAGCAGTACTTTATCAAACAAAACAGCGCCGCCTTCGGCAACATCAAGTTTTTCTATTTTCAGTTTGTCTCCGGCGGCAACGCGATATTGTTTGCCTCCGGTTTCAATGATGGCGAACATGTGTTTTAGCTACAAAATACGAAATAGTACGAATATACGAAAACTTCATTCCTAATTCACCGCAATGATAGCTCCTGCCGCGATTAAAATCAAGACCGAGAACACCAGCGTAAAAATGGACAGGATATACGCGAGCGTTTTGACGCGCCGGTAGAGGGCGAAAACGAGAAAGGTGTTCATGACCGAAACCGCAAAACCGGAAATCACAAGCGAGAAAACGTCAACCGAGGTTCCCAAAAGGTCAATACCGCGGCCGCCGGTAAACCGGATAACGAGCAGATGATCTGCCCCCGCAAGCGAAGCAACGCTCACCGCGCCAGCAACGAAAAACACGACGCACGCAGTGATGGTACTGGTGCGCAACAGAGGATCGCGCCAAAGATATATGTTTACAAGACGCTGAAACATATGCCTACAGTATAACCGCAACAGAAAAAAAACAACCTCGCGCGGCGCGGGCCGCGCGAGGTTCATCTCATCTCTGTTGAAATGCGGGGGCGGATGCGGCAAGGGCGACCGTATTGCCGTCGCCGAGGAGGCATTCATACCCAACGCTGGTGAGCCACCGAGTAACC
>CAYIFE010000105.1:0-1768 GCA_964362605.1 uncultured Candidatus Saccharibacteria bacterium | reverse complement strand
TGATGAGCAGCCAGGAAAGCATGGTCCATACCCACGCGCCCCAGCCGGAGAGCGGATAGCCCGCGTACGCGCGCAAAGGGTACCCCATGCCCGTCATCATCTGCATCATCGGCATAAAACCCGATCCCCCGACGGGAAGCGCCGCCGCGACGTCACAGCCGGAAAGCCGTTTTCCCATGACCACATGCATCTGTTCTTCTCCTGCTATTCCCATCATTTGCTCCATCATGACATTCATCGCTTCATGGGCATCTCCCATCATGCGATCCATGAAATGTTCGCCTACCACATCAAAATCATCCCCGGAAAGATCCGCGCACGTCTTTTCGCCTTCCTGCAATGCCGCCATGAGCGCTTGTCCACGCGCCGCTTCTTCATCGGCACCGTCTCCGTGCGCGACAACCTGCACGTATCCGAAAATAAAAATGGTAATTGCAAATCCGATGACAATGCTGTTTTTCATGGTATCTTCGTACTTTATTTATGTATGTGCCGGTTCGCATACCGGACATGATTCGCACAACTTTTTTCCGCTGGTGAATGCGATCAGCGCTTTGCGCAGCGGCAGGATGGACAGAAAATAGCGCAGATCGGCCGCACGCCGGATGAACCATCCTAACCTACCATATATGATGAGCGAACCGGCGATAGCCGCTGCCCACTTCTGACCGACCGGCAATGCGTAGTAGGGTTTTTTAGGAACGTAACGCGCAAGCGGCGCCGCGATGAGCGCACGAATGATATTTTCCGCCGCCGCGCGTCCGTTGTCAATCGCGGTCTGCGCCATGCCGGTAAACGGCGTTGCGGCACCGTCACCGATGACAAACACGTTCTCGGTTCCGTGCGCCCGCAAAAACTCGTCCACAACAACCCTCCCCTTCTGGTCAAACGAAAATCCCGGTATGCGCTGGTACAGTTCGTTCGGCTTGATGCCCGCCGTCCAGATGACCGTTTCGGTTTTCATCGTCATACCGCGCAAGGCGATTTCCGAAATGCGTCCCTGAAGCATGGTGCGGTTGACATAGATGTTTACTCCGAGCTCCCGCAGTCGGGCCGCGACGCGCGCCGAAAAACGCTCGCTAAACGCCGGCAAGATGCGCGGCGCGCCTTCAATGAGATCAATGGTCACCAGATCCTGCGCGACGGCGTGCTCTCGCGCGAGCAATGCGGTGTATGCGGCAAGTTCGCCCGCAAGTTCCACCCCGCTCGCCCCGGCACCCACAACCGCAAAATGCAGCATCGCCACCCGCTCATCGGCGGTAACGTCCGGACGCGCGCACTGCGCAAAAAGCTCGTGAAGGTGGCGTTTGAGCCGAAGCGCTTCGTTGATGGATTTGAACCCGAACGAGAACTGTTCAAGACCCTGAATGTTGAAGTACGCCGTCTGCGAACCGAGCGCGAGCACGAGATGGTCGTACCGATAGGTGGCCCCGCCCACTCCCCTAATCGCGTTCTGTTCCGGCAGTACCGCGCGTATTGCATCAATGACGACCGAAACGTTCGTCGCGCCGAATATTTCCGCCAGCGGTACGCACACTTCAAGCGGTGATTTGCCGGTCACCACGCGATAGAGACCGGAGTGGTACTCAAAGTGCGGCTTGTCGGTGATGAGGGTGATGCGTACGTCGCGCCGGTTGCTACAGGAGAGCGCAAGCGCGGTCGCTATGCCGCCGAAACCGGCGCCGACAATGATAACGTTCCGGCGGTTTTCCTCCATGCTAGCGCAGCCACTCTTTGATGCTTTTTGGCCAACCCAACATGAGAAGCA
>CAYIFE010000104.1:0-1777 GCA_964362605.1 uncultured Candidatus Saccharibacteria bacterium | reverse complement strand
CAAAAACCGCCGGTTTGAAGTGAAAGCCCCGCACGGCAAGCACGCGCCAGCCGCCGCGCTCCACCGTTTTGGCGAGCGTGTCTCTAGTGAAAAAATTTATGTGCGACTCCGCCATGCTCCCCCTGAATTTTTTAAAGCGGACGAGCGCGCCAAATCGGGGGATGCAGGGAACGCCCACTATGAGTATGCCGGCCGGGCGTAGCAGTTTCTTCACCCGCAGTAAAAATTCGTGCGGGGATTTCAAGTGCTCAAGCAGATTGTTGCAAAAGACGGCGTCAAAGGCGCCGACCCCCGCGAACTCGCCGCGGTCTACGTCGCACACGCGCACATCCAAATTTTTTCCGCGCGCGTACTCCGCTTCCCGCGCGAGCACCGTGAGACCGACGCTCCCCGTGCCGAAGTGAACCATGTGTTCGCCGTACGAACACCCGATGTCAAGGACGCGCCTGGCCGAAAGGCCAAAGAGCGCGATGAGGTTCCCGAAGGTTTTTGAACGCGCAACGGCGGCAAACCTTGTTTCTATGTGTTCATCCATCTACTTAAAAAGATTATACGCAACGATGTGCCAGAGGGCGGCAACGCCGTCGGTCCAGCGGATCTTCTTGCCCTCGGCGTACGTCCGACCGTAGTAGGCGATGCCGACCTCATACACCCGCAGTTGCGCCCGGGCGATGCGCGCCGTCAGCTCCGCTTCTATCCCGAAACGATCGGCGGTAAGGTGAGGCCGGATGCGTTCGAGCGCCGCACGGGAGAACACCTTATAACCGACCTCTATGTCCGAAAGGTTGAGATTGGTCAGCAGGTTTGAAAACACGGTCAAACACTTGTTGGCAATGTAGTGGTGGAAAAGCAGTACCCGGTGCGGCTTTTCGCCGACAAAACGCGACCCGTACACCACGTCCGCCCGCCCGTTCGTCAGCGGAGCAAGGAGCGCGGGGTAGTCGCTCGGATCATATTCCAAATCCGCGTCTTGGATGAGAACGATGTCGCCGGTCGCCTTGGCAAACCCCGCGCGCACCGCCGCCCCTTTTCCGCGGTTAACCGGCTGGCGCACCAGGACAACGCCGCGAACGTTCTCTGTGATCGCCGCGGTGTCGTCGGTAGAACAATCGTCTACCACGATTATTTCCTTTTCCAGCGCACCGATGTTCACCTTTCTTACGCGCTCAATGACGGCGCGCACGGTACGCTCCTCGTTATACGCGGGAATGACGATGGAAAGTTTCATAAAGTTTGCCGCCGGTTCTACCGCTCCAGTTTCGCCGCGAACACGTTTGCCGCGAGCAGGGAATCAAATGTGCCGGCATCCGTCCAGTCGCCGGTTAATGTATGACACGTCAACGCATTTTTTCGCAGATACGCGTTGTTCACATCGGTTATCTCCAGTTCGCCGCGGCCGGACGGTTTAAGCGTGCGGATGATGTCAAATACGGCATTGTCGTAGAGGTACATGCCAGTCACCGCGAGCTTTGATTTCGGTTTCTTCGGTTTTTCTTCAATGGCGACGATCCTGCCGCTTTGCACCTGCGCGACGCCGAAGCGCTGGGGGTCTCTGACCGGTTTGAGAAATATCATGGCACCGTTTTTCTGGCGCTTGAAACGGTCTACACCCCGTTTTATTTCCCGGCCGTCGGCAAAAATATTATCGCCCAGAATCACCGCTATTTTGCCGCTATCGGAAAAATCCTCGGCCAGCGAGAGCGCCTGCGCGATGCCGCCCGTCGTTTCCTGGATGTCGTACGTGAGGTCAACGCCGAACTTTTTCCCCGAACCCAGA
>CAYIFE010000103.1:0-1788 GCA_964362605.1 uncultured Candidatus Saccharibacteria bacterium | reverse complement strand
CAAACCGGTCAGGAGCTTTTGGAGGCCCGGGCGGTGGTGGCCGAAGGTCTCACCGTCCATGCCGGTAATGAGGTACTGGTGCTTCGCGTATTCTTGCCCCATGAGTTCGTGAAAGTCGCGCTCGCGGCGCACGAGCGCGCTCATGATGAGGTTTGATGGATTGCGCTCGCGAAAAAACACAAGGAGGTTGGTGCCGCGTATCGTATAGAGGACAGTTGCATCCGTTTGATTTACCTTCCCGTTGAGTGCGATCTCGTCAATAATTATCCATTGATACCCCATGTCTTCAAGAATGGGCGCCAAGTTTGGCGCGTACGCCATCTCCGGCGGGAAAAAACCGACCGGCGCGTATGCGGGACCGAAAATCTGCCGGTTGGTGGCGCGGTTCAATTCAATCTGCCGCCGGATCTCGTCTTCGGGCAAAAAGGGGAGGAGTGCGTGGTATTTGGCGCTGTCGGTAAACTCAATCTGGCCGCGCTCGGCCGCAAAACGTATTCCCTCAATGACATCGGTGTAACCGCCTTCAAGGAATTGTTCGGAAAGGGCGGCGTTGATGTTGAGATTTATTTTGATGGCGGGATACTGCCGCAAGCTCGCGATGAGCGGGCGATAACTTTCATTGACCACCCGATCAAAGATCTCTTTGACTTGATTCGGCGGCTGGTAGATATGGAGGAAGTTGGACCAGTACATAACATGCGCTACGAACGTATTTCGTAACCCTATTGCTTCTGCTGTTCTCTCCTGCGAAACGCCGTGGCGAGCGCAAGCAGGTGCGCGTATTCTTTTGCTGAATTGTTCCAGGAAAAATCTTTGGCCATCGCCCGCTTTTGAATGGAACGCCACATTGGCTTATTGCGGAACGCTTCATGGGCGCGCACCACCGCGATCATCATCGCCTGCGGGTTGAAGTCCTTGAACACAAATCCGGTGCCACTGCCGTCGGTCGCGTTAAAATCCTCTACCGTGTCGGCGAGCCCGCCGGTTTTGCGCACGATGGGTATGACGCCGTACCGCATGGCTTCTAATTGCAGAAGGCCCGCCGGCTCGTACTTTGAAGGAATAAGCACCGCATCCGCACCCCCATGCATGGTGTGCGGCATCACCTTGTCAAACGCCAAATGCGTGCCGACTTTGCCGGTGTGCCGCTTTTCGAGCTCCTGAAAAAACCCCATGTACTTGCCGTCGCCGGCGCCCAAAATTGCAAATTGGATGTTGGTTTCCCGCAAGAGCACGTCTGCCGCGTCAAACAACAGATCAAATCCCTTTTGCTCCACAAAACGCGACACGATGGAAACGAGAAATGCGTTTTTGTCTTGCGTGAGGCCAAAGCGCGCTTGGAGCTCTTCCTTATTGTCCGCGCGCGATTCAAGGCGCACCGCGTCGTACGTTTGCGCGAGATACGGATCGGTTGTCGGGTTGAAGCTCTCGTAGTCAATGCCGTTTAAAATGCCGTACACGCGCGAGCGGCGTTCGCGCAGAAGGCCGTCTAAAAACTCGCCGTACTCGGGTGTCATTATTTCGCGCGCGTACGTCGGCGACACCGTGCTTATCGCATCGGCATGCATGATGCCGCGCCGCATGCCGCTCATCTTTAGCAGACGCGGATCAAAAAAGTGGGGGAGGTTTGATTGGCCGTCGTCGTAATCCATCTCGGAAACAAACCGCTGGTCAAACATTCCCTGGTAGTACAGGTTATGGATCATGAACACCGTCGCGATATCTGCGAGCCGGTCGTCGTCGCGGTAGCTCGTGTGCAGGTAGTTGCACAAAAAACCCGTCTGCCAA
>CAYIFE010000102.1:0-1797 GCA_964362605.1 uncultured Candidatus Saccharibacteria bacterium | reverse complement strand
GTCGCACGAGAACGGTGAGCGCGAGCGCGATACCCGCGGCAAGCACGAACGGCCGCGAAACCTTTTCGGGGCGCACGGCCCGCATAAAAAGATACAGGGCGAGGATACAGAAAAAGATGCCGAGGTTTTCCGTCATCAGCATGGAACTTATGGTGATCAGATCGGGAGAAAAACCGACGAGCGCGGCCGCAGAAAGACCGAGCGGCACGCTCCACCGGGGGCCGAACACGTCGCGGGTTATTCCATAGATCAATACCGCGCTCAAAGCGAGCAAAATGGACTGCAGAAGCCAGACTGGTTCGTAGCGATGACCGAATATCTTGTAGACAAGGGCGAGAAAGAATTCATACCCGGGCCCCACGCGCACCATGGCGAGGTCTTGCTCCAGCGGCACGTTGGTCAGCTCGCGGTACCCGACTCCCTGTGCGAGATTCCAGCCGATCTTATCGTACCCGCGAGCGTCTACGAGCGGTTGTACCCTAAAGTAGAACGAGTAGAAAAGAGATACGGCGAACACGGCAAAAAACAGGTACATGATCGGCGTATTCACGCGCGCCCATGCGCTCTTTATTTTTATCCTCATATATTACGGTGCCGCGCGTTTAAAAAGATTGATAAATATTGGCAGTACGTTTGTGATGTCAAACCGCGCGACCCACGCCCGCTCCACATCGGCAATCGCCTTTTTATTTTCGGGGGTCAGATCAAGGAGTTCCTCCATTTTCTTGCAAAACAACGAGGTCTCGCCTTCTGGAATAACAGAGGGCCGCAACTGCGGCGGCACAATCTCTTTCACTGCGCCGGCATCGGAGACGATGAGCGGCACGCCGTACGCCATCGCTTCCAAAACCACGTGTGGAAACCCTTCTTCGCGCGAGGGCATGACAAATACGTCCGCCGCCCCGTAGTAGGGCGCGAGGGAGCGGTTCGGCACGTCGCCTACCACGCGAACCGCATCCGCAAGGCCTTTGGCGGCAAGCGTTTGCTCAAGCCAACGCCGGTCCGGTCCGTCGCCAACGACCACGAGCACGGCATTCTTTTTTTGTGCGCACCGCGCCAGATCGGGCAGATACCGGCTACCCTTTCGCGCCGACAGCCGATGCACAAAGAGAGCGATCTTTTGCCCTGCGAAAATGTTCAACTCTTGCCGCAACTTTTCGGTTTCCCGTTCATAGTGTATGGTTTTCAGTTTTTCAAGGTCTACCCAATTCGGCATCACCAGTATCTTTTCTTCGGGCAGGCGGTAGTGCCGGGCGTATTGCTCCTTCAACTTTTCGGCGCCGGTAACCAGAAAAGAAACCGCATGATAGGTGAACCGCTCAAACCTATTCCGCGCAAATGATCGCCCAAATTTCCACGGCTCGCCGCAGTTCCAATAGTAGATGCGCGCGCCCGTCGGGCGCAGGAGTATTGACGCCAAAAACGCGGCCGCAAACGAGTAGTGGATATAGAAGTTCCGATACCCCAGCAAGCGGGCGGCGATCAAGCTCAAGCCCAGCTCAACATGCTTGAGAAACGGCACCGCGCCCAACAACAGACGCTCCGCGCGCAGGTTGGCGTGCGAAGATTGATACGCTTTTCCGCCGCGTCCAATGATGAAACAAATATCCAGCGCGTCGGCGGCGCGCTCAATAAAGTCCGTAAGGTACGCGGCGTGCGTTGCGTCGTTTTCGTCATACCGCGGCAGGATGTAGCACACGCGCTGTTTCATTTGTGTACGACGGCGGAGAGGTTGACGCCGAACTCAAAATAGCGGGCTTGTATCTTTTCTTTTTTAAATCCCGCTTGCATAAGCGC
>CAYIFE010000101.1:0-1862 GCA_964362605.1 uncultured Candidatus Saccharibacteria bacterium | reverse complement strand
ACGTTGGCGATCATTTTCTGCCGGTAGTCCTTGTCCACGAGTATCCGCGTAACGCCGAGCAGGGTTGTCCCCGGCGTCTCCAACAAGGCGAGGATGGCATTGTTCATAATGTATTCCATGCGCGCCGACCACACGTTGGCCCAGATCTTGGTGAATATCGCCATGAGGCCCGATGCGACCAGGTGTTTGTATCGGGGATCGGGCAGTTCCAGCGGATTGAATCCGAGATGAAAATCGGCATCCGCGGGATTGAAGTACACCACATCCTTCAGGCGCGATTCGGGGATTTTTTCAACTAAACTCTCCACAAACTCGCCGTGCGGATCAACGATGCACATGCCTTCGCCGTTGACGATGTCCTGCACCGCCATGTTGTGCAGGAGCGCAGTTTTGCCGGTGCCGGACTTGCCGATGATGTACGTGTGCTGGCGGCGGTCGCGCCGCTTGACGCCGAACAAACGCTCCTGATTGCGAAAATCGGTGCGTCCGAAATAGATGACGTCTTTATTCGCCCCGACTATGGAATTCGTGTTTTGTAGTTCCATGGCTCTTTTTTCCAGTATACCGCACACGCGCGTTGAAATGAACAAGGTAATGCGCCGCATTGGTTTTCCCGCGCGGACATGGTATCATTTCCCCATGGCAAAACTTCTGCAGTTTTTGTTTGATTTCGTCATCTGGGTCTTCGTGCCGCTCATTATGGCGACCACCATCTACCTGACGCGCGCGTTCATCGCCAAGGCAGAGGATAAAAAAACAAAAAGCGCGATGCGGGCCGGTTTTTGGGCGGGATTTTTGCTCTTCATCATACTCTTGGTTTATGACGTGAGCTTGTTTTTGCAAAACGGATTCCCCGCCAATCCCATCTACCAGGGGTTTTCCCTGTTCATCGCCATCATCGCGGGACTGGTGACTTTCATCGTTTTTTTGGGCGGCAGGTTTTTTGCATCAGATAAATTGAGCGGCATGTCCGCGCTCATCGCCACGTTTGTGGGATTCTATGTGCTCGCCAACTACCTCTTCATCCGCACGCACAATGAACTCGTCTTGTCGCTTACCCTCGGTATCACCTTCGGCATACTCGCACACTTTGCCGTTTCGCCGTCGTCTTTGCGCCGTACGCTTAAGGGAGAGTAGCGGCTGATTCTTCCGCGGCGATTTCCTGCTTAACAACCTCCGCGGGAACCGCATACGCGCGGCGGGAGGCATCAATGATCTGCTGTTTGAACGAGGCGTGCGGAGTCGGCATGACTTTGAGCGTTTCGGCCGAAAACGGGTCAAAGGTGTCCCCGTCTATGGTCATTTTTATATAGAACTCGCGCTGGCCGAGATTGATCATATCTTTGGCCTCAAACACTGGCGCCATTTCCGGCTGGAGCTTGACGGCATCTTCGCCGCCGATGCGAAAAACGATGATCGTCCCCGTATTGCCAAGCACCGCCGCCTGCACGCGCGGGATGAGCTGGCTGGCATACTGGTGAGCAACGGTGAGACAGAGACCGTACTTGCGGGCTTCGGGGAGCAGATTTTCAAACGTTTCGGTCACGAGATTGTGAAACTCATCCACATACAGATAAAAATCCGTTCGTTCCCGCTCCGGCAGTGCCGCGCGCGCCATGCCCGCCTGCTTTATTTTGGTAATGAACATAGAACCGAAAAAGGATGAATTTTCTTCACCCAGGCGCCCTTTAGACAGATTTATCAACACCAGTTTGCGCTCGTTCATGAGCTTTTCCAGATGTATTCTGTTTTCCTTCTGACCGAAGATATTGCGCAGAAGAGGGTCTGACAAAAATTGCCCGAGCTTGTTGACGAGCGGGATGATGGCGTCGGTATCAAACTTCTCGCTCCAGTCGGCAAAC
>CAYIFE010000100.1:1364-1944 GCA_964362605.1 uncultured Candidatus Saccharibacteria bacterium | reverse complement strand
AGCTATTCGCGTCATGAGCTTCTTTAATTCGCGATTACTGTGCCTGCTCCCTACTTTATACCTTTGCCCCGCAATATCCGCGCCGCATCGTCGGGGTCAACCGAGTTGATGTCAATGCCGGTGCCCAGTTCAAAACCGGCCGGGATGGTTATTTTGGGAAACACTTCAAGGTGCCAATGGTAACTTTTGTACTCACCGTTACGACGGATGGGCGCGGTGTGGACAAAAAAGTTGTAATCCGGATCGCGCAGGGACCATTTCATCATGGCAAGCGATGTGCGCAAGACCTCTACAACGCCGGCAAGCGACGCCGCATCGCTCGCCTCAAAATAGGCGTTGTGTTTCTTGGGAAAGACGCGGAATTCAAACGCATTTTTGGAAAAGAACGGCGCAAATACGATGGCATCCTCGTTTTCGCAGATGACGCGCGCGCGCTGTTTGCGCTCCCACGCGATGATGGCGCAGTGCACGCATGAGCGATGTTTGTTGAAGTAGCGCAGAGCCCCGTCTAACGAATGCTGGACGTCGGGCGGGACGACCGGGATGCGCATGTCGAATTGGTACACCGCCCGGCCGCGGA
>CAYIFE010000100.1:0-1354 GCA_964362605.1 uncultured Candidatus Saccharibacteria bacterium | reverse complement strand
TCGGGCGTCGTCCGCCTGACGCCGGAAGCCGCGGCGGGGGCCGGCATCGAGGTGGTCCCCGTCGCCCGCAGCGCCTTCCGCCTCCATCGGGATTTCCCCGCCACCGTTCAGCCGAACGAAAACGAGCTTGCCGAAGTGACCACGTTGATCCGCGGGCGCGTGATGGATGTCTACGTGGACGTCGGGCGGGACGGCCGGAATGCCGATGATCTGGTAGTGGGGGTGGTAAATGGATGCGCCTGCCGCAGGCCCCCAGTTGTGGAAAATAGACACGTAGGCCAAACACCGATCATGGGTGAGCATCGTGTACCGCTCGCGGAAAGCGGCGAACACCTCTTCCGCCTGCGCGCGCGAGAGGTCGGGAAAATCCTTGTGGTGATCTCGGGTTATCACGATGTCGTGGTACCCGATGCCCTCGGTGACCGCGTAGGGACCCTGCGCAACCACATGAGTGCAGGTGTCGCGGTGGCTGAACGCGGGAAATTTGTTGGCGATTATCTGGAGCGTCAGACCGCGCGCATCCGTATAGGCGAGGATCGGCTCGCGGTGTGTTTTGGTCCGCAGTTCAAACGGACACCCGCGCTGGGGCGCGCGTTGGCGCCGTATTGATTTAAACTGGTCGGGACGTTTGCGCCGGTTCGGCGCGATCACGATCCAGTCCCCGGACACGACATCTTGGCGCAGTTGGGAGAGAGGCATGGCTGATTACGATGACAATAACGATGATGATGACCGAAAGAATCTTCTCTTATTCGTCATTGTCATAGTCACGGTCATTGTTCTCTTTGGCTATCCTCTTCTCATAGTACCAGTTCAGAACATCCTTGGCGATCGGAGTGGTGTTGTGACTGCCCTCTTTTGAATTTTCAATGAGAATGAGAACTGCTATCTGCGGTTTGTCTGCCGGCGCGTAGCCGACAAAGAGCGCGTTTGTCCGCGCGTTGTTGTTGGTCTGGGCACTGCCGGTTTTTGCGGCCACGCGCACAGGCAGATTGTGGAGCAAATAGGCAGTTCCGTACTCTTTGGCCACCGCATCTTCCAAACCGCGGCGCACGGCGGCAATTTCTTCCTGCCAATCCGAATAGTCGGCGGTGACGACGGGCGCGCTGTCCTTGCGCACAAAGGGCGCGAGTATCCGCCCGCCGTTGCCGATGGAGGCAAAGAAGCTCAAGAGCTGGAGCGGGGTCACCAGCAGATCGCCCTGCCCGATGGAAACGTTGTACGTGTCCCCTAACCGCCACGGCTGCCCGGTGCGCGCCTTTTTTTCATCTGCCTCCGGCAGGAACCCGCTCGTCTCAAACGGCAGATCAATCCCCGTCTTTGCGCCAAACCCGAACTTCCGCCAATAGTCATT
>CAYIFE010000099.1:0-1958 GCA_964362605.1 uncultured Candidatus Saccharibacteria bacterium | reverse complement strand
CCCTCGCCTATCTGCTTGAATACGAAGATCTGGCCGCGACGTTCAACATCACCGCCTCCCTCGTGGAACCGGAACTCAAACCAAAAATGGCCGACTATGATGTCGCCATTAAGAGCGGGAAGCTGGAATACGAAGAGGCGCTCACCGATCTCGCGTTGAGAAATTAGCGGGAAAAATAACTGGCCAGGAAAGTGCCTAGTGCCTATTTTTCTTTCTTCGCGATCATTCTCGCCAGCCGCGACTTCAGCCGCGCGGCTTTGTTCGGCGCAATGAGATTGTTCTTCGCGGCTTTGTCCAGCTTCTGATAGACGCCTGCCAGGGACTGCGCCACAGGGGTCTTCCGGTATGTCTTGACGGTCTCCCGGAGTGTTCGCATGGCCGTGAGGTTTCGCGCGTGCCGTCGCTTGTTCTGGCGGAGGGCCTTTTTTGCCGATTGGGTGATGGGCATACGGATGATGACTAATGACACATGACTAATGACGTAGAAAGAAGATACCAAAATGCGGATGCGAATGCAAGCGGCGCCGATTGCGCCGCGCGCACATTTTTGGTATCATCGCCCCATGCTTACCGGTGAACAACGCGCGGCATTTGCCGAACAGCTGGAAAAAACGAAAACGCGGCTTGAGACAGAAATCAAAGAATTGGGTAAAACCCCCGATTTTGGCGACGAGCCGGACCATTTTGAAGAAAAGGCCGACGAAGCGGAGGAATACAGCGCCAATCTCGGCATGGGGCAGACGCTCAAACAGCGATTGGAAAACGTGGCGCGCGCGCTTGAAAAGATGGCGCGCGGCGCATACGGAACGTGCGAGCAGTGCGAAAACGACATTGAACTTGCCGTGCTGGAAACCGATCCGGAGTCGCGCTTTTGCAAGGCCTGCAAACTGCAACAGACCGAAAACCGCTGACCGCGGCGCTCTTGCGCCCTGCCGCCCATGCGGTATGATTGTTGATAGAGAATATCAACGTCATTCTTTCTGCCCCCTATGTCCGGCACTTCAAAAGTATTTTCCGCGGAACTTGACGGCATTGACGCGCGTCTCATTGAAGTGGAGACCGACATCAACGTCGGATTACACAGTTTCACCATCGTCGGGCTCGCCGACAAGGCGCTCTCGGAGGCGAAGGAGCGCGTCAACTCGGCGCTTAAAAACATCGGCGTCAAGCCGCCGACCAAAGAAAACCGCCGCATCGTCGTCAACCTTGCGCCCGCCGACGTAAAAAAGACCGGCTCGCAGTACGACGTAGCCATCGCGCTCGGCTACCTCGCGGCCTCGCGCCAGATACGGGACTTTAACGCCGGCCGCACCTTGTTTGTCGGCGAACTTTCCCTGGAGGGCAAACTGCGCCCCGTCGCGGGTGCCTTGAGCATCGCGCACTTGGCGCAAACGTCCGGCATGAAAGAACTGTTCGTGCCGGCGTCAAATGCAGCCGAGGCGGCGATGGTCGCTGGCATCACCGTCCTGCCAACCGAAAATCTGCAACAACTGCTGGATCATCTGGAAGGCCGCGCGGCAATAGCGCCCCAGCAGCAGACAGTTATGGGCGGCGCGCCAAACGCCCACGCCGTTGACATCAGCGAGATAAAGGGCCAGGCGCACGCCAAGCGGGCACTCATGATAGCGGCCACCGGCGGACACAACATTCTGTTTATCGGCCCGCCGGGCACGGGCAAAACCATGCTCGCGCAATCGCTCACCTCGCTCCTGCCCGCACTCACCGCTGATGAGGCGATAGAAATAACCAAGATCTACAGCGCGGCAGGACTCCTCGGCGGGCTCCCCTTCATCTCCTTCCGTCCGTTCCGCGCGCCGCACCAGAGCGCGTCTGCCGCCGCGGTCATCGGCGGCGGACAAAACCCGCGGCCGGGGGAACTGTCGCTCGCGCACCGCGGCGTGCTGTTTCTGGACGAACTGCCGGAGTTTCGCCGCGACATTCTGGAATCATTGCGCCAG
>CAYIFE010000098.1:0-2099 GCA_964362605.1 uncultured Candidatus Saccharibacteria bacterium | reverse complement strand
GTTGATTATCCGACCATTCAGTCTGCCGCAGACGCGGCGTGCGAAGGGGATACGATTCTCATCGCCTCCGGCAATTATGACGGGGGCGTTGCGGTACGGCGCAATAACCTGATCATCAGATCAGAAAAAGGCGCGGTGGAAACGACCATCACATCGCTTGCGACACCGGGGTTTTATCTCACTGATGGGGTAACCGGCGTTACCATAGACGGCCTAACCGTAACAACCTCGTTTTCAAAAACCGGCATACAGCTGGAAGTACCCGCCGGCATAGCGACGGTCGTCGTGCGCAATGTCGTGATCAAAAACACTGCCATCGGCATTCTCGTCTCCGGCGTGAGCGGGAGTTTTCGCATTGAGCGGACCATCATCGCCGACAGCGCGAGTTCGGGCATCAGCGACCGCACTTCGTCAGCCGCAACCGTTGATATCGTGAACAGTACGCTGGTAAAAAACGACCCGGGTTACTACCTTGACGCGACGACAGGGACGCATCGCCTACGCAACACCATCATCGGTTCCAGCAAGGGAAACGGCGTGGAGCTCTCTTCCAATGCGACAGACAATGACCAAGCCATTCTCAATGTTTCCTACTCAAACGTTTGGAACAGCAAGAATAACAACTATTACTCCTCGCGGAAAAGCGCCGTTATAACGCCCGCGGGCTCAAACAATGTTTCCGTCAATCCGCTCTTGACCGACGAATACGGATTGTATAGCATATCGCCGATGATAGATGTCGGTGATCCCGCATCCGCGCTTGATCCGGACGGGACGCGCGCGGACATCGGCGCGAAGCCGTACCAGCACTGACCATGAGCAAACATATCAACAATTTCACCGCCGCGGGCATACTGCTGGCGGCGCTGATCGTCGTTACGGGCTCTCTGTGGCGGGTTAACCGCGTCGTGCGGACGGTTCTCTCCCGTCCCGTGACAGCGGTAGCAGGGATGCCCATTCCTACATCAAAACCGAATGTTCCTAAACCTCCGGTGCAGAAATTGCCGCCGTATGCCGGTCAGGCGATAGGTGACATCGGAACGGACCCGTTCATCGCCAAGGTGCCCAAGGATTATCTTGAGAACCACCTCAAACAGCTCGCCGAGCTCAAGGCGCGGCTGACGCAGCAGCCGGACGATTTCAATGCGTGGATGGATGTCGCCTACATCAAAAAGTTTTACAACAACTACCTCGGCGCGCGCGACGCCTGGGAGTATGCGAATAAAATTGCTCCCAAAAACTCCATCGCGTTCTATAATCTCGGCAACCTCTACGGCCACGACCTCAAACAGTACGAAAAAGCGGAGCAATATTATCTTACGGCAATCAAAAACGATCCGAAATTGCCGTACCAGTACATCACCCTCTCGGAGTTCTATGCCGTGTTCTACACGGCGAAAAAAGACCTCGCCGACGACGTGCTCAAGCAGGGGCTTGCGGAAGTTCCCGATGACTCTTCTCTCAAAGAAGCGCTGGTAAATTTAGAAAAGAAGTAACGGCGATGCGGTACCGGCGCATCGCGCTTGCAATAATCGGTTTTCTCGCGCTCTCTGCCGCGCTTCAGTTCTGGTCGCCCAATATCGCCGACTCCGACGGGTTCTTTTACCTGCGTCAGGCGGTGCGGTACCGCACCGAGGGTCTGTTCAATGTTGATTTCCCGTGGATGTACCATACGGTCATCCGAGATCTTTCCGCGACCGAGTGGTATGGATTCGGCATCTTCCTTATCCCGTTCACGTTTTTTCCGGACGGAGTACTCGCCATAAAAATAGCCGGTGCGGCGCTGACTGCCGCCGTGCTGTCTTCGCTCTACTGGGTGCTGCGCCGCCACGGCGTGCGGCACGCATGGCTGTGGAGCGCGGGGTTCGCGTTTGTCGCGCCCAACGTAACGTACCGCCAGCTGATGACAAGACCGCAATTGTTGTCGCTCGCGCTCGCTGTAGCGCACACTTCACTGCTCTGTTATCAAAGCATGCGTTCGCGCCGCCGGCACCTGTTCGCTATTGCCGCAATCGCGTATGGAATCGCGTGGCTACACATTAATTTTGCATGGCTGCCGCTGGTGGTGCTCGGCGTTGTTGCGGTTGCCGCGCTCGCGT
>CAYIFE010000097.1:0-2202 GCA_964362605.1 uncultured Candidatus Saccharibacteria bacterium | reverse complement strand
CACAAACACGTTGCGTTCGTTTTTGTTTTTTGCGGCGGTTGCGGGGTTATTGGCGCAAACGGCTGGTATGGCAGTGGTGCCTCGCGCGCGCGCGGCCGGAACAAACGGCGAATGCATCGCCCGCTACACGACGGTGGTAAGCGATGTTGCGGATACCGTTAACGGCGGTGCGAGCGCGGTCAAAACCTACGACGGCAATCCGTGGTGGACCGCCTACATCCCGCGCGCGAACTGGATCTGGAAAACCGAGCTGGTGGAACATCCGGAACAGAACGAAACCGTCACCTTCACCAAAACGTTCATCATTCCTGGGTTTGTTTCCGCCGGACGCATCACGATGGCGGCGGACAATTTTTACACCATTGCGCTCAACGGTGCGTCGATAGGTGCCCAGCAGAAGGACGAAGAAAACTTCATGCTGGAAACCCAGCACACCTACAGTGTCGCCGGCGCGCTCATGCCGGGCGAAAACACGCTTACGATAGCGGTTACCAACAAGGGTGTTTCCGGTTCTGACGCCTACAGCAACCCGGCGGGCTTGCTCTACCGATTGCAGGCATTGAGCTATGAGTGCGGCACCATGAGCGATCTCCAGCTTGCGGCGGTATGCACGTATCCTGACGGGGGCGCGAAGTGGCGCGTGCGCAATGACCGCAACCTGTTCAACGTGCCGTTTACCTGGGAAGTGTATCCCAGCCAAGAAACCGGCGGTCCTATTTCGGCAGTGCGCAGATATTTCGGAAGCGGTGGCGACACGTTTTTTACTACAACGCTTTCCGGAGCCGTCAAAATTTACTGGCAAGACGGGCGCGGACAGGCACGATCGGCGGCGCAGAGCGCGAGCCCGGTGACGTGCCGCGAGCGGGCATGAATGAGCATTTCAATATCACCCTCTACGGACAGGTGCAGGGTGTTTTTTTGCGCCGAACGATAAAACATGAGGCGCGCCGGCTGGGGCTTGCCGGTTTTGTGCAAAACCATGCGGACGGTACGGTGTATCTGGAAGCTGAAGGCGATGCGAACGCGCTGGAACAATTTGTCATCTGGCTCAAACAGGGTGCGGGTGAGGGCGACTACGACATCGCGGACGTTGATGCTGTGGAAGGAAACTTCAAAGCGTTGGAGGAGTTTGAAATTCGCGGCGAGTGATCAGTATGAAAAATAAGGAACGCATCGTGCTCCACATAGACATGGATGCGTTTTTCGCCGCCATTGAAGAACGCGATAAGCCGCGGCTCAAGGGCTTTCCTATAGTGGTAGGCGCGGATCCCAAAGATGGGCAGGGGCGCGGGGTGGTTTCTACGGCAAACTACAAAGCCCGTGAGTACGGCATCCATTCTGCGATGCCGATTTCGCAGGCGTGGCGTCTCTCCGAAGACGCGGCGCGGCGCGGCAAATCGCGCGCGGTATTTATTGTGAGCGGTTACGCGAAGTACGCCGACGTGTCGCGAAAGATAATGGAGTATTTGCGAACGCAAGGCGACGCGTTTGAGCAAGCGAGTGTGGATGAAGCATACTTGGAGCTGGAAAACGATGACCATGACAATGACGATGACAAAAGATATCGGCGAGCGGAAAAACTGGCGAGAGAAATTAAAGCTCACATCAAGAAAACCGAGCAGTTGACCTGTTCAATCGGTATCGGGCCGAATAAGTTGATCGCCAAAATTGCGGCCAGCGAACGCAAGCCCGACGGGCTCACCATTGTGCGATCAGATGAGGTGCAGCAGTTTTTGAATCCCAAACCCGGCGGTGCCATTCCGGGCATCGGACCAAAAGCACGTGAAGCGCTCGGCAAAATCGGTGTGAAAACGATTGCCCAGTTGCGCGCGATTCCCGAGGATCAGCTTATAGAACGATTCGGCAAGCAGGGTGAAGGTATGTACCGTCGCGCCCGCGGCATTGACGACTCGCCGGTTGAAGAAGCCGGAGAGGCAAAATCGGTGAGTGAACAGGAAACGTATCAACAGGACACCCTTGACCCCGCGTTCCTAACGGCGCGCCTTTCCGCACTGTGCCAGACCGTCATGCGCCGACTCACGAGAGAAGGATTCAGATCGTTCCGCACAGTTTCGCTCATCGTCCGGTTTGAGAATTTTGAGACCAAAACCCGCAGCCATACTTTTACCGAGTCGGTGTCGGATGGAAAAATGCTTCATATCGCCGCCCTCCAGCTCTTTTTGCCGTTTTTGGATAGTCGCG
>CAYIFE010000096.1:0-2248 GCA_964362605.1 uncultured Candidatus Saccharibacteria bacterium | reverse complement strand
AGTTTTTCGGCGCCGCCGACGGAAAGGCGGCCGATGGCAAACAAAACTTTTTTAGATGGCATATGCAGAGGCCGGTGCGGCGCACCCCTGCAGGAGACAGCTCCGGGCCCTGCCTGTCGGCAGGCAGGCGCTAGGCCAAGCCTATAGTCTCCCGCACGGGTACGCCGCACCGTCGCGTTCAGCGGCTTATGTGAGCGTATGATAGGGGAAGTAATAGCACCGTTCTTCTATACTATCATTCCGGCGCCGGCCGTGTCGTTGGTAAATTCATCTATCATGATGAAGCTTCCCATCGCGCGGTTTACGGCATACGGTTCAACGACGAGCGGTTCGTGGGTTTTGATGACAGCGACGCCGATGTCGTTGAGCCGCAATACGTCCGTTTGTTCCGCCGCAAAGGTCTCCACGTTGACACGACGGACAAACTCTTTGACAAACCCGTGCACCGTCTTGGTGCCGTGCTTTATCCGATAGGTGCGGTTTTTTTCCAGCGGCTCTTCCGACATCCAGCAGAGCGTTGCCTCAAATTCCTGCGCGATGCGCGGCAATGTCCCCGCGGCGAACACGTCGCCGCGGCTGACGTCTACCGCCCTATCCAGCGTGAGCACTACCGGCGCGCCGGTTTCGGCACGCGCTTGCTCGCGGCGGTCAGAGATGATGGATGTCACGCGCGCCGTTTCGCCCGAAGGCAGAACGGTCAGTTCATCTCCCGCAGTAACATTCCCCCCGACAATTTCGCCCGCGTAGCCGCGAAACTGATCCGTAGGCCGGAGCACAAGCTGAACCGGCATGCGCAGTCCCGCATGCGGCGCTTCGTGCGCAAGCGGAATGGTTTCCAAAAACTCCAAAACGGTCTTGCCGGTGCACCAGTCCATGTTCGCTCCGCGCGAGACAACCATGTCGCCCTTGAGCGCGGAAACGGGGATGACTGCCAGCCCGTCAATGCCGAGGGTGTGCGCGCAGGCAACAAGTTGTTCGCGCACGGCTGTGAACCTTTCCTCGTCGTAGCCGAGCACGTCCATTTTGTTGACCGCAATCGCAATGTGCGGGATGCGCATAAGGCGTGCAAGGTACAGGTGGCGACGCGTTTGCGGCAAAACGCCCCTCTCTACGTCTACGAGGATGATGACCGCGTCGGCTGTGGAAGCGCCGCTTACCATGTTGCGCGTGTACTGTTCGTGTCCGGGCACATCGGCGATGATGAATCGGCGCCGGGGGGTGGCAAAGTAGCGATACGCAACATCTATCGTTATTCCCTGCTCGCGCTCGGCCGCGAGACCGTCGGTTAGAAGCGAGAGGTCTACAAATCCTTTGCCCTGCTTTTCGCTGGCGTTTTTGACGGCTTCCAGCTGGTCTTCGTAAACACCGTCGGTTTCGTAGAGCAAACGCCCGATGAGGGTTGACTTGCCGTCGTCAACACTGCCGGCGGTGGCAAAGCGGCAAAGGTCTACTGATTGATTTGGATGAATGCTTCGGGCCATAGGTTTACTTTAAAAATGTCCTTCGCGTTTTTTGTGTTCCATAGACGCTTCGCCGCCGCGATCTATCAGGCGCGTGTGGCGCTCGGATCTTTTTGTTTCCACCAACTCTGCGATGATGCCGTCTACGTCGGTTGCCCTTGAGGCCACCGCGCCGGTAGAGGGCGCACAGCCGAGCGTGCGAAAGCGGCACATCACCGTCTGTACCTCTTCTCCCTTGCGCGGCCTTGTCCACTGATCAACCTGAAGCAGAACCCCGTCGCGCACAACCACTTCCCGCGCTCGCGCAAAGTAGAGTGGCACCACTTCAATGTGTTCCTTTTTAATGTAGTGCCAAATATCCACCTCGGTCCAATTGGAAAGCGGAAACACGCGCATGCTCTCGCCCTCGGCAAGGCGTGCGTTGTACAGACGCCACACCTCGGGGCGCTGGCGTTTCTGGTCCCAAACGCCAAACTCGCTACGCAGGGAGAATATGCGGTCCTTGGCGCGCGCTTTTTCCTCTTCCCGCCGCGCGCCGCCGAGCGCCATGTCAAAACTGAACTCACGGATGGCGGCAAGGAGCGGCTTGGTTTTTTTGTAGTAGACGTACGTGTCGGTGTGCGACTTGCTCCCGTCTAACAATACCGCCCGCGGCTCGGTGTTCTGCCTCACCATGAGGCGCGCGCCGACTTTGCGCGCGTAGTAATCGCGGAACGCAATTGTTTCGGGGAATTCGTAACCGGTGTCTATGTGCAGGAGCGGGAACGGGATCTTCGCCGGGTAGAGGG
>CAYIFE010000095.1:0-2278 GCA_964362605.1 uncultured Candidatus Saccharibacteria bacterium | reverse complement strand
TGCATAATTCAAGTAATTTCACAAATACACGTTTCCACACTCATGAAATTCGCGCAAGGCGTTTGTAGATGCGATCTCTACGATCGGCAACGAGAAGCTGGATACTCCGTGGGGCGATGAAACGGAATCCAACGCGCCAATCGCGCGTGATGCGGAACGAAAACCGCCCCACGAGCGGGGCGCTCAAGGCCTTGGTGTGCAACTGCGCATCAAATGCATCGCGGCGGAGCATGTCAAGCAACTTCACGAGTTTTTCCTGCGCCTCCGATGGGAGCGCGCGGACATCCTTGAGAAAACCGCTACCATAGGAAATATCATTTCCCTCTGACATGCTGGAGAAATTTCGCGCTCGTGGTATACCGAAACCGCGGCGTTTCTTTCTCGCGCAGTAGCATCTTTTTTACAAAATCGTTTCGGTATGCCCCTTCAGGATCGGCAATAACCTGAAAGAAAACCTCCCGCAAACGTCCCACGTCTTTGCGAAGGTGGATAACCTCTCGATTCAACTTTTTCACCAATACTTCCGTGCTCATACGATTATAATACCACCGCCGTAAGTGCTGCGCAACTTGAAAAAAGCTACAGTGCGCGGGAAAGCGAGAGTGTACTTTCGTTCGTCAGATTTGCATACCGTTTGGCGATTTCATCGCGCAGCATAAGAAGTTGTAATGTTTCATTTTTCCAGCGGGGATCACCGAAGGTGAGATCGAGGAGATCGAGTGCGCGTTCAAGGGCGCCGGTAAACTGCGCTCCTCGTTCCTGTTCCCACGTGCGGGCGCGCTCTAGCTCGGCCATGATTGATAGGAGCTGGATGCGCTTGGGAAGTGTTTGCCAACGGGCGGCGTTCATAGCGGTAAGATACTTTTGATGATGTTCTCCACCTTTCCGCGAATCTCAGGCAATTCAATAGTCATTGAACGATTGCCTGTAGCCGGCCGGATGTTGATGAGCGAGACAAAATCTATCCGATGCTCATCCAGATACACGTTCGCCCCCCAAAGATTATCCCATTGCGATCCATCAGTAACCAGTTCATCGGCGCAGTCGCTATGCAGATCACACACCGCCGAAAACACGCCGCGCTCAACATCAACAACTATTTTCACAAAGTCGCGGGGAATTTCTGCCCTATCTCCGGGTCGGATGATCATTCTGGTTTCTATTCGCGTTATTAGCGATTACTCCTCGAACACAGGCGGGACTTTCAAAAATCCGCCTTCGGATTCGGGGAATTGCTCCACCGCGCTCTCGCGCGGCAGACACAGTTTTTCATCAACCGCGTCGGCGCGGGAAATGTTGGTCAGTTCCGTGCCCCCCGCCATCGGCACAACGTTTTCGGTATTCACCTCCTGTAACTCCTTGAAGTGCTCCAAGATCTTGCCCAGATCATGCAAAAACTTCTCTTCCTCATGCTCGGTGAGCTTGAGCCGCGCCAAACCGGCAATATGGGCGAGGTGCTTTTTGTCCAGTGCCATAGTTATGAAACAAGCTGTCGGCGCACGCCCTGCCCTTTTAACTTTTCTATAAGATTTTCTGCGATCTCATCTGCAATCACCTGAACCATACGTTCGCGTTCCTCTCTTGAGGCATCCATGTATCCGCCCAGATATGCGAGGACATCTGCTTTCACATCATGTTCCGCCTTCGCCGGATTTTGGGTCACATCAATCGTGCTGAACACGCGGCGGGCGGGCGGAACCTGCGCGCCCACGCGGTCAAAGAAATCAAGTTCAAAAAATGCATCAACCTTATGTCTCGTGTCAAGCTGGCTTCCAGCCGCCGTGCAAAAGGCGAGTCGTCCGCCTCCGGCATAACCGCTCAATGCGCGCGCAAGCGACGGATTGCGATTCACTTCTTCGCTAAGTTTTTCTTTCAACCGTTCATCAACAAGGAGGTAGAGATCGCTGGGAAATGCCGTCGGGCTTGTTGGCGGGTCTTCGGGATTCCAGCCCGGCGGCTGGTTTGCCCGGACAAGATCAACTGCCTGTAAAAACGGCATACCCTCACCGCCGGTATCTTTCGCCGCCAGCTGAACCTCCTGAATGAGGTCGCGTTCAAGATCTTTACCTAAATATCCTTCAGCCCATCCGCGCGTATGCATAGTACTGTTTACTATAGAGCAAAAAACCTTTATTTCAAAATATGGGAAGACAAATAAGGGGTGGGGTGGTCAAGGCGCGTTTGCGCTCTGACTTACCCCACCCCTTGCGATTCCCGCCGCGCACTTCTTCAGCGCGGGCGGGAGGTGGACGAACTCGGCACCCGCTCGGCGGGCGCC
>CAYIFE010000094.1:0-2299 GCA_964362605.1 uncultured Candidatus Saccharibacteria bacterium | reverse complement strand
GCAGCACACTGCGGGATCGTCGTTGCTCAAGACCATCACGAAACGTACGCACGGACCGGAACGGTCGCGGGCGCGCGTTCCGTTTGCGGATGATCCGGCGTGGTTACCGCCGGCAGAGGAGGGATGTGCAGAAACTCCCAACGATTGTGGCCCGTGGCGCGCTCGAGCTCTTCGATGCGCAGCAGTGTCACTCCGTACCACTGGTTGTCGAGTTTGTTCAGCCCGAACTTTTCGAGCAACCGCCATACCTTGCGGACGATCAAGCGTACGGATTCGCCACAAATGTTGAAGTGTGCGCCTATTTCGCGCAGTGGTTTTGGGGCAAAACTTCCGTCGAGGCCGAGTCGGAGGCAAAACACGATGCGTTCGCGCGCCGGTAGCGCAGCCACACACGAACAGATCCTGTTCATCTGGTGGCACAGAGAAGCGAGCTCTTCGCGCAGTTCCACCACTTCGTCAGGCCGGAAGACGCGCTTGTCTTCCGTCAGCGCATCGGCGGTCCCCCCGTCTTCATCCCCTTCGAGAGAGGGGAGCAATTGCGAGAGCGAGAGCGTTGGTCGTTCGACGTGTAGCCGTGCCTCTCTGACCTGTTCAGACGTCAAGGGAATATCGCGGGAGATCTCCTCGGCCGTCGGTTCATGTTCAAACTGCCGGCAGAGCTTAAGGCGTTGCTTATGTACGAGGTGCCAGCGGTCAATGAGGTACTGGGGAACCCGGACGGTTTTATTCATCTTGTGGATGTAGACCTGGATGGCGTGCAGCATCCACCAGTGCGCGTAGGTGCTGAAACGGAAGCCGCGACGCTCGTCCCATCGCCCTGCTGCCGTGATGAGCCCTTCGTTGGCCGCCTGCACAAAGTCGTCGACGGGAATGGCATAGACGCGGTGGCGGCGGACGATGGAAAACGTAAGGCGCAGGTTGCCTTCTGCCAGCTGGTTGCGGGCATCGAGCCACGCAACATCGTTACCCGCTTTCTTCGCTTCGCGCCGTTGCTTGGCGAGGTGGCAGTTTTTCTCGTGGGTGTTCGGCGGTCTTCGCCGGAGGTCCGCGAGGTATGCCCCGTCGTCAAAGGCGAGGTGGGTTCGCTGCATCGAAGCCCTCCCTGGCGTGTCGAGGTTGGGAATGTGCGTAGTACCACAAGGTTGTGGTATTGCCAATCCTAACGTAACGCACCTACCCGCGTCAAAATGCAGTGCGGATACGAACGCGTCTGTGCTACACTTGTTGCATGATGGGTTTTGGATCGATGACCGAGTGGGGGACGTTCGGCGCCATCACCTGGCTGGTGATGTTCGTTGACCTTGTTTTGCTCGGCATCTGGCTTTGGAAACAAATCAAGAAGTAGCGCTCTCATGGAGCAGTTTATCGCGGACAATGCGTGGGTGTTGCTTATCGCCGCGTTGTGGACGTTGCCGTGGAAGGGCGTCGCGCTCTGGAAAGCGGCGCGCCGCGGCGATCGGTGGTGGTTTGCGGCACTGCTTATAGTCAACACGCTCGCTGTTCTTGAGATTCTCTACGTCTTTATCTGGAGTAAGCGTCCGCCGCGGCAGGACCAATAGGAAATTCGTTCACCATTTTAAGAACGACCGGATGCGGGCACGCACGCGCTTGTCTTTTGCGAGGTGCACAAATGTGGGCAATATGGAAAGAACAATGATAGCGGCAATAATAGGCAGAAGATACCGGTCTATGTCCGGAATGCTCCTGCCCAGAAAATAACCGAGCAGTGACAACCCGACAGTCCACAGCAAGCCGCCGATGATGTTGTAGAACACGAACGTGCGATATGCCATCTCACCCACGCCGGCGATGATGGGGGCGAAGGTGCGCACGATGGGTAGAAAGCGAGCAAACACGATGGTCTTTTTGCCGTGGCGCTCATAAAAGGCGCGGGCGCGTTCCAGATGGTCTTTATGGAAAAAGAAGGAGTCCTCGCGGTTGAAAATTTTAGGACCCACGCGCCGGCCGAACGCGTAGCCGACGTTGTCGCCCGCGATTGCCGCGAGCGCCGAACCTATTACGAGCAACCATACGTTGAGGTATCCCTGCGAAGCCAAAAAACCGGCGGTGAACAGCAAACTGTCACCGGGAAAGAAAAAGCCGAAGAACAAACCGGACTCGGCGAACACGATGGCAAAAATGCCGAAGTGGCCGGCGGCTTTGATAAACGAGATGAGATCAAAATTTCCGAATAGTTCCATAGTAGACAACTATACCACACCGTTTTCCACAAGCGATGTTGCCGGACGGGCGTCCATGTGCTAGCATGGGCATACGGCGAAAGTAAAAGGATATTAAC
>CAYIFE010000093.1:813-2304 GCA_964362605.1 uncultured Candidatus Saccharibacteria bacterium | reverse complement strand
TTGTGCCGGCGATCGCCGCAGAAGCAAACTGCGGGGCGACGCTGTAAAAACCATTGACAGGGACGGGAGTGTGCGGCCCGCCGTAGTAGTAGACCGGCAACGTTTTCCCGCCGAGAACGGAGAAATAGTTCGTAACGCCGAGGTAGAACGGGGAGGGCGTATGCCAGACAGGGCCAATGTAACAACCGCGTTTTTTATCCACCAGCTCAAACGCTTTCCCCGGCGGGAGATTGGGATAAAACCCTTCCATGAGCGAGTCGGGAACATATGAAACCGCAAAGTCCTTTGGATACCTGAAACTGATCTCCCCGTCATCGTACGTTTCCCACAGGTTCGTTTTCTTCGCGATTTCTGCCGCGGAGAGAACCGTGATATCGCCGGGAAAATCGGGAAAGGAGGCGGTTATCTCCGCGTCTGAAAGCACAATCTCGCTGCCGTTAAATTGATAGGTCAGCCGCGCCGTCCCGCCCTGCGGCGATTCGGTCTTGAGCTGACCGGACAAAAAGACGGGATAGGTAACCTCTAGTACCGATTGCGGGGTCCCCGGAACCTGCACGGCATCGGCTTCCGTGCAACAGAGAGGAACCGGCATCTCTACCTGCGCGAGCGAAGGCGGAGCGAGCAGCTGCAGTTTGCCTGCACCGCTATTTACCAGCAACCCCCACTCGGTGAAGTCGCCCGTGCCGGAAGCGCGCGCGCTAAAAAACGTTTCCCACTTCCCGTCGCCGTTGGTCTCAATGTTCTTGACGGCAACCGGCCCTTTTTCATAACCGAGCGTAAAGTACTGTTTCCAAAACGCCAGAGCCCACTGGGTTTGTTCGCTGTTAGAGCGAATGACGCCGACACCGATGACCGCATCGCCGTTTTTAAACGGTTTGGCGCCGACAAAGCCAATTTCGCGAACCCCCGGCGACCATTCTCCGGATTTCAAGAACACGTCCGTTTGCGCGAGGATGTTGTAGCCGGGCACGAGCGCGCCGTAATCGGGAGCCGCCGGCGCAGCCGGCGGCGAAGACGTTCCCGAAGAGGCAGTCGGCGGCGCTTGCGGCACGGCGCGCATCACTGATCGGTAGACGGCGATACCGGCGAGCGCGGCGACTACCACTGCAATGGCGGCCAACGCAACAGCGATTTTTGTCGCACGTTCCATTAGCGCAAAGAGTACCACCCCATTGCCTGAAAATCCAAATTGCAAACCTTGCCCGTCATCCGCTCGCATGCCTCTTGCGACGGATAGCGGCGCGATTGCGCCAGACGCTGCCCCTCGCCTGCGAGATGCTCTCTCTCCAGCGTAAATGCGGTGAGCCATGCGGCGAGCGCGACCGCAAAAAACATCAACAGCATGGTTTCAAGTTCCCGGTGCTGCCGCGCACGTGCGCGGCCCGTTACGGGAAACAGTGTTAAAGGATTGTGCTTATACATATCTCACGCGAGCGCGGCAACGGCGAGCGTATGCTTCACCAGCGTCGCTGCGTACCCCCACTCGTTGTC
>CAYIFE010000093.1:390-803 GCA_964362605.1 uncultured Candidatus Saccharibacteria bacterium | reverse complement strand
GACCTTGGTGAATTGCAGATCCACAATGGCGCCATAGGGTTCGCCAATGATGTCGGAAGATACTATTTGGTCGCCGGTCACTTTTAAAATCCCCTGCCAGCGCGGCTCACTCGCGGCCTTGGTCAAAATCTCGTTTATCTCCTGCACAGTGGTCGGGCGCGAGGCGACAAACGTAATGTCGGCAATGGAACCGGTGAGCGTGGGAACACGCAGGGCGATACCGTCAAATTTCCCCGCGAGCGATCGTATCGCGCGCGTGACCGCCAGCGCGGCGCCGGTGGTGGACGGCACGATGTTGGCGGCGGCGGCGCGACCGCGGCGGAAATCATGCCCCTTGGTCGGGCCGTCGTTGAGGTTTTGCGTGGCAGTGTAGCCATGCACCGTATTGAGGATCGCCTTGTTGATGCCCGGGT
>CAYIFE010000093.1:0-380 GCA_964362605.1 uncultured Candidatus Saccharibacteria bacterium | reverse complement strand
TTAACACTTCAATGACCGGCGAGGCGGCGTTGGTCGTGCATGAGGCGTTGGAAGTGAGTTGGACGGTTTTGAGTTCGCCGTCGTTGATGCCCATGAGCACTGTTTTTCCCATCACGCCATCCGCATCTTTTGCGGGAGCAGTGAGAATCACGCGCTTGGCGCCTGCGTCTAAATGCACTTTTGCTTTTGCAAACTCCTCAAACGCGCCGGTGGATTCAACAACGATATCTACACCGAGTTCTTTCCACGGCAGGCGCACCGGATCTTTTTCCTGTAAGCAACGGATGGTTTTGCCGCTGATAACCATGTTGCCGTCGGCGAGGGCGACTTCTTTGTCATAGCGGCCGTAGATGCTGTCATATTTTAGAAGGTACGCAAGA
>CAYIFE010000092.1:0-2310 GCA_964362605.1 uncultured Candidatus Saccharibacteria bacterium | reverse complement strand
GAGAATGAGCGCGAGCTGTTCGCGGATCACGCTGGCAACGCGTTGGGAGCGGAATAAGCGCATTCTAGCGTACGATTATGTGTTCCCCTGCCCTGATCGACGCCTCGCACTCCACAAACAACCCTCCCTCTTGGTTGAATTCAATAGCGGGCACGTCCTGCTTGCCGCTCTGCGTATTGATTATTTTCGCCGATCCGATAACCGACTCCCGACGCACGACATCTGCCATTGCATGATTTGAAATGGTGCCAAGCACCACCTTGCCGCCGATTATTTGCTGATTGCCGCCTTTGGCGCCGAACACCGCAAGGATTTCCAGATCGCCTTTGACGACCGTGCGCTCCATCGTTTTGAATTCCCGCTCCAATGCCTGCGCCAGTTCATACACGATGTCCGATTGTAGAATTTTCACGCCATGCACGCGCGCCATCATCTGCGCCGATCTCGTCGGCGCCGCGCGAAACCCGACAATCATCGCGCCCGTGGAGATGGCGTGCTGGACATCACCGTCGGAAATATCGCCGACGCTTTCCTCGGCGATGCGCAAGGTAACATTCTCCGGCCGCGGCAGATTTTCAACGATCTGGTGGAGCGCCTCCAGTGACCCGCCGACGTCTCCCTTAAGCATAACCAGCACGAGCCGCTCGTTCTCGCGCGCGCTCGCCGCGCGCGCGAGCCCGGGCCGGGCCGCCGGCACGCGCACCGCAGTGAGCGCGGCCGCCTTCGCGCCGGTAGCGAACGGCTCACCTATCTCCGGCAGTGCTTCAAACCCAAATATCAGAACCGGCGAAGAAGCGGTGGCCTCTTTTATCCGCGTACCCATAAAATTTTCCAGTCCCTTTGCCTTCCCGCTCACGCTCTGCGTGGCCAGTTCGTCGCCTTGATGCATCGTGCCGTTCTTTATGATGCCGGTGGCGATGATGCCGCGCCGGCTGTCACGCTTGGCTTCCAAAATAACTCCCTCGCCTGCGGCGCTCGGATCGTAGTGCAGGTCCGCCACATCGGCCGAAAGCGCAATGAGGTCAAGCAGTTCGTTCACCCCCTGCCCCGTCTTGGCCGAGATCGGCTGGAAACTGACACTGCCGCCGTATCCTTCCAAAAGCACGCCCTCGGCGGTGAGTTGGTTTTTGACGTTTGTGTCATCTATCCCCTGCTTGTCCATTTTGTTTATGGCAACCACGAACGGGATCTTTGCCTCGCGAATGATGCCGATGGCCTCTTTGGTTTGCGGTTGGACGCCGTCATCGGCGGCCACAACCAAAATCGCGATGTCAGCCACGTTCGTCCCGCGACTTCTCATCTTCGTAAACGCCTCATGCCCGGGGGTATCAATAAACGTGAACTTGCGCGCTACTTGCCCTGAGCCTGTCGAAGGGTGCCAGATCTCGTACGCCCCGATTGATTGCGTAATCCCTCCCGCCTCACGCGCCGCAACACTCGTCTTGCGGATAGCATCAAGGAGCGTGGTCTTGCCGTGGTCAACATGACCCAAGACAACGATGACCGGCGAGCGACGGTTGTTTCCCTCCAATTTCATTGCTCAACCGTAACAGAACCGATTGCCTAAAACAAGGAAATGCGATACTGTTTTGAGCGCAGCGAGGTGGGGTGCGGCGAATGGTAAGCCAGCAGGTTGCTAACCTGTAACCGCCCTAAAAGCGGTTTGTGGGTTCAAGTCCCACCCCCACCGCCAGATTACCAAGTTTGAACCGAAGTAAAATAAGGGTTTTAGGTTGATAAACTCTGAAGCAAGGTCTGTTTATATATCAAAACGTTGTGACTAAAATTCAAGATGACATATTGAGTTATAGGGAAATGTGTGACGCCGAAGATGTTCAAACGCTTCAGCGCGGCATGAATTTTAGAATGAATCCATCGTATTCAGTAATTCTAATGTCTCAGCGAACTAATGCTCCGTATCAAGATAAAATTCATGAGGATGGAGTAACCATAGAATATGAAGGACATGATGTCTCAAAGAAAGCACATGATCACAATCCAAAAAATGAAGACCAGCCGGAAAAGCTGCCAACAGGTAGACCAACCCAAAATGGTCGTTTTATTGATGCAGCAAAACAGTACAAAGAAGACAAAAACATTCCCGAGTTAGTGAAGGTATACGAAAAAGTGTTTCCTGGAGTCTGGTCCCTTAAGGGGTATTTTGACCTCATTGACTATAAGCAAGTCCATGACGGTAGACGAAACGTCTATCGATTTATATTAAAACTTTCGGCTCGGCAAGCAAACAAAACTGGATCAATAACAATTGAACATACTAGACTCATTCCATCGGAAATTAAAAGAGAAGTC
>CAYIFE010000091.1:0-2336 GCA_964362605.1 uncultured Candidatus Saccharibacteria bacterium | reverse complement strand
GTGATGCTGCTCCCCGGGCAGGGCTCGAACCTGCGACATCCTCGTTAACAGCGAGGCGCTCTACCAGCTGAGCTACCGGGGAATAGTAGTGCTTTTACAGTATACGCGGGCACAAACCTTTTTCAACTTCTGCTGTTCGACAGAGGTTTCAACTCTGTATGGTCTGGGACCCGAAGAATACAAGCACCGTGTACCTGACCGGCGCCGGCGGCTAAAGGCATTGGTTATCCCCAGCCCTCATTGACAATAGGGGAGGGGGGTATTAGGATGGAGGCATGGTAAACCAAAAGCTGAAAGCACGGGCTCTCCACCGCGCCAACATAATCCGCGGCCAGCTCGGCGGACTCATTAAGTCAATCGAGAAAGAGGTGTACTGCACTACGCTCCTGGCGCAGTCGCTTTCCATACAAAGGTCGCTGAAAAGCTTGAACGCTTTCCTGCTCGAAAATCACCTGCGCACGCACGTCGGGCACCAGATGCGGCACAAAGGGCAGGAAGAAAAAGCGGTGAAGGAATTAATAAAGGTATACACGCTATCTAACCGATAGCCGACAACTATGCACCAGAGAATCAAATCAATACTCGCCAAGTTCGGGTTTCGCGGCCAACCACGCGAGCAAGCCGTCATTGACCTCGTGTGTGGCATGCAGCTTTCGGCGGGAAAAACGCCGCACGCGGTCGAGCATGGCGGCGAGACCTACTACTTCTGTTCGCCCTCGTGCAAAGACCACTTCGTCAGCGAACCGGAGAAGTATGTCGGAGAGCATGACGACAAAGAACAGCATGGGAACTGCTGCCATTAAGTCGGTTGTGTACGGAACGCTGGCGAGCGCGTTGCTCCTGGCCGCGTACTTTGCCGTGCTCTCGCTCGTGTCGGGATGGAGTTTTGCCGTAGATCAATTCTCGCAGTTTTGGTACTTCATCGTCAGTTTGGCCGCCGGTTTTGGGATTCAAATAGGATTGTACGTGTACTTGAAACGGCGCATCGCGGGCGCGCGCGGGAGCGGGGCGATGTTGGGCGTGACCGGCACGACATCTACGGCCGCGATGATCTCGTGCTGCACGCACTACCTCGCCAACCTGCTCCCCATTCTCGGCGTGGCGGGCGTGGTGACATTCGTCGCGCAGTATCAGGTAGAATTGTTCTGGGTCGGACTGCTGTTCAATCTTGCGGGTATCGGGTATATGGCGAGTCGCATTATCAGATATCAAAAAACGGCATGAATACCAAATACCTCTTGTTCATATTCGCGGTACTCGTTGCGTTGATCGTGATTTTCCTTTTCGCCACGGGGACGTTTGATCGAAAAGAACCGCAATCAACCGGCGAAGTGCCACCAGCGCAGCAGGACGCGCCGCAGGGCGTGTGGGAAACGAAAACCGACGACCAGCCGCCGGTGACAGTGAAAGTGACACCGCTCGAACTAGGTGAAGATGCCGAGGTATGGATGTTCGCCATTACCTTCGATACACACTCTGGAAGTTTAAGCGACGACTTACTTACCGCGGCGACGCTGGCTGACGATAAGGGCAACGCGCATGCGCCAACCGCGTGGGAGGGGTCTGTCCCCGGCGGTCACCACCGCGAAGGCGTGCTAGTATTTGATGTAATCAGCCCAACACCGTCGCAAGTGGTGTTAAAGGTAAAGAATGTCGGCGGCGTGGCCGAGCGGACGTTTACGTGGAAATTAGAATAAATATGGCTTTTGAAACACCAAAAAACAAGACGGATATGCTGCCAGAACGGAAGGAGTCCGAAACCGTACTTGTTCAACCAGGGGTTACGTCGCTTGTCCCTAACAATCCGGCAGGTATCGAAAGTTTACTTCGTGTCGTACATGGCGAGACGAAATATTTTGACCTGAACGAAGAACTGTTTCTCGATTGGTCGCTAAGTAGGAAGGTTTTGGAAGAAATTGTAACTGAACACCAGAACGACGCAAAGTTTGAAAAAGGTTTGCGCACGCTAGGCATTTCTGCTGAACGCGTTGCGGAAGTCATGGAAAAAGCGGACGAGGCGCGCAACGCGTTTAAACAACTCGAAACGTATGGAGATTTCGAGAAATTCATTGCTTGCAAACGGATTCTTGAAGACGCCGCAAAAATTGTTAGCGCACCATTTATGTCGGATTCTGAAAGAGAATACATAAAAGTTCATCACAACACAGTTGATTACTACAACTCTCAATTTAAGGAATCCCGCGATAGTCTTTTGTTCCTCACAGAATCGGCCGGGCTTTTTAGAAAGTTCATTCGAGAACATGCTTTGCCCCGCGTACTTGCAGGTAATCCTTCTATTGTCGGCATATCGGTAACGCACCCCGACCAATACGTAT
>CAYIFE010000090.1:0-2460 GCA_964362605.1 uncultured Candidatus Saccharibacteria bacterium | reverse complement strand
ACCACCCCCTGGTCGTGCATAAACTGCACGAGGTGTGCCTTGACCGCCGATTTGTTTTCGGTAGAAAGATGCAGATCACGCGCGGCGGTATGAAGTTTTTTGAGAAAATCCTCGGTCATGGCTTTGTTTCTAGATATTTTTTGAGAGTTTCCAGTGCCCGGTGGATGCGCACCGATGCGGCATTCGCGCTGATGCCAAGAATGTCGGCTATCTCGCGCGGCTCCAGATCGTCTACGTAGCGCAGGGTGAGCGTGGTCCGGATTTCTTCAGGCAAGTTTTTAAGTGTTGCAAATATTTTTCCTATGTCCGCGCGGCGTTCAATATCGTGCGCCTGCGCACCAGCATCGCCGGGCTCAAACGGCCGCTCCTCGTCACCGTGCCCCTCGCGCATCGCCTCCAAACTCTGCTCGCGCTTGCGCCGGCTGGCGTCAATGATGAGGTTGTGCGCGGTTCTATAGAGGAACGCACGCAGGTTCTCAATGCGCTTGCCGCCTGCGAGGTACCCCCACGTTTTCATAAACGTTTCCTGCACCAGCTCGCGGGCGAACTCCTTTGAAAACACCCGAAACGTGCAGTGCCGGTAGAGCGCATCGGCGTAGCGGTCGTAGGCGTCAAGGAACGCTCGCTCTCCTGTGTCATCAAAGCCGTTCATAGAAAGTAGACGGCGGCGCATGGCCGCTCTTACAGAGAATAGCATATCTCATAAACATCTTCGGCTCTAAGCTGTGCCTTTCGGCGCCGCCTCAACGGCGAGAAACAGCGGTATTTCTTGCCGGGCGCGGTTTTCGGCCGTAGCGCGCGGCCCGGGTTCGCTTTTTTTATACGAGTTCCATTCCTCAAGCCGCATCACCGCAAAACCGGTTTTGGCGAGCGCTTTGAAGTACGACTGGAGCGGCCGGTGGAAGGATAGGGTGTGTACTTCGGGAGCATCTCCCGGCCTCATTTGTATCTTTACCTTCGCCTCGGTCGCGTAGGTGTCAATGCGGCGATACTGCATCTTTCTTTCCGAGTCGTAACCCCAGCTGGAATTTTTTGGTACGCGGAACGCGGGGTGGTTAATGACGAACAGCAACCGCCCGTGTGGATTTAAAACCCGCGCACATTCGGCAAACACGCCCGCGATGTTTTCTATGTTCTGAAGCGCGAGCACGATGACAACCGTGTCTATACTCCCCGTTTTCAAAAAGCCAAGACCGTCAGCAACTGCGACGTGGTAGTCAATGCGAAGCATTGATCCCGAGCGAAGCGAGGGACTTCCTTTTTTCTTCGCCAGCTCAATGAGCGACTTAGCCGCATCAACCCCGATGACTGTCGCGCCCGTCTTTGCAAACTCGCGCGCAAAAAATCCCTGTCCGCACGCGAGGTCTAATAGTACTTCTCCTTTCCCAACCGCCAATAACCGCAGAAGATTGGGCAAAATCACCTGCTTTTGGTAGGTGTCGGGATTGCTCTCAAGCAGTTCGTCGTACCAGCGGCTCGAGGAATTCCACGCAGTATTTGATCGGTATATTGTCATAACGCAGAGTTGGCAGGTCTGCGTGCCAAACGCACGCCGCGCACCGCCGAAACGGCAAGCAGGATGTGGCGCAAAACAACGAGAGAGAGCGAGAGGTACAGGTACGCGTTGGAAATATACCCGATGCCGCGCACCGAATCCAGCCATCGCAGGATTGAAAAAAAGATGAGGATGTTGGCGACCTCCAGCGTATAGAATTCTTTTTTATTGAATACCGGCAGGAGCGCGAAAAATGGCAGCAACCACAGCAGGTATTGCGGTGAAAATACCTTATTGGTCAGGATGAATGCAAGCGTCGCCAAAAAACTTGAAACAATGACGTTCCTGCCGCGAAATGCTATTAAGATAGCGAGATACGCAATGGCAAAGAGCGTCAGTGAGATGCCGCTCACCGTTGCCGGCGTGATCGCTGGTTCTATGAACCGCAAAAATGTCCACAGGGAATCAAAGTTCGCGTGTCGCAGTTGATTGAACGTCAAAAAATATGACCACCCCTCAAAGTTTGCGATCATGAACGGCACATTGATGACCGCCCACGCCGCAGCGAACGCGCCGGCGATCTTCGTTCTCCCCATCCACGTTTTCTCGGCAAGTAAAACGAACGGCAAAAAGAGCAACGGGTAGAGCTTCGCGGAAGCGCCGAGCGCTATCCACAACGCCGCCGGCACATACCGGTTGCGCGAGACGGCATAGAGGGCGAGGGTGGCAAACATCACGGCAACCGCGTCCCAATTCATCGCCAGAAACAGCACAAGCGTTGGCGCAAAAATGAAGAACAGCCAGACTCGCGAGCGGCGATCCGGCGCGATCATGTTGAAAAGAACATACGCGGTCACCGCGGCACACAACGTCAGACCGGCGATGCTCATGAGATAGTATCCCCACTGCGTGCCACCGAGCACGCCCGCGCTACGGATAAATACACCGATGAGAGGCGGGTACTC
>CAYIFE010000089.1:0-2468 GCA_964362605.1 uncultured Candidatus Saccharibacteria bacterium | reverse complement strand
TGATAAGCCGACCGCACAGCGGACAGTGCGGACGGCCCACGCGCGCGTAGAGCACCCGCAGGTAGTCGTAGATCTCGGTCAGCGTGGCTACCGTGGAGCGCGGATTGTGGCTGTGCGCCTTTTGGTCAATGGCGATGGCGGGGGAAAGGCCGGTGATTTCGTCCACGTCCGGTTTTTCCATTTGCCCCAAGAATTGCCGCGCGTACGCCGAGAGCGATTCCACATACCGCCGCTGGCCTTCGGCAAAGATCGTGTCGAACGCGAGCGACGATTTTCCGCTTCCCGAAAGCCCCGAAAACACCACGAGTTTGTTGCGAGGGATTTCAAGGTCAATGTTTTTAAGATTATGAACCCTAGCTCCCTTGATGCGGATTTTTTCGCTGTTGGTCATAGTATTATTCAAATGCCTTCACCGCCTTTTGAATGGATTTTGGAGTAATATTGTGCTTTTTGTTGTAGGCGAGCTGGATTTTACGCCGGCGCTCGCATTCGCTCATTGCACGCTGCATGGAACCGGTGATGCGGTCGGCGTAGAGAATGACGCGGCCGTTGAGGTTGCGCGCCGCCCGTCCCATGGTTTGCACGAGCGCTTGCTCCGAGCGCAGGAACCCTTCGCTGTCGGCGTCTAAAATAGCAACCAGCGACACCTCGGGCAAATCCAGGCCTTCGCGCAATAAGTTGATGCCGACGAGAATATCAAACTTGTGGCCGCGGAAGTTCGTCAGTAGCGTCGTGCGGTCAAACGTTTTGGTATCCGAGTGCATGAACTCGGCGCGCAGACCCTTTTCCTTCAAAAAATCCGTCAGCTCCTCGGCCATTTTTTTGGTGAGCGTGATGAGGAGCGTCCGTTCACCACGCGTGGCGGTTTTCTTTGCTTCCTCTATTGCGTCGTCGATTTGGTTCCAATCGGTAGCTCTTCGACTGCGCTCAGAGTATAAGATTTTATTTCCTGAGCCTGTCGAAGGATTACTTTTCTTATATATCGGTTTCACTTCTATCGGCGGATCCACCAAACCCGTCGGGCGCACTATTTGTTCCACGATTTGCGCGGAGTGTGCATGTTCATATTCGGCGGGCGTCGCGGAAGTAAAAATCACCTGTCCGATGCGCTGTTCGAACTCCTTGAAGTTGAGCGGACGGTTGTCCATGGCCGAGGGCAGCCGCCAGCCGTGTTCAACAAGGATTTCCTTGCGGCTGTGGTCGCCTTCGTACATGCCGCGGACTTGAGGCACGCTGATGTGCGATTCATCAATGATGGTCAAAAAGTCCGGTTTACCCGATCCATCCTTTGGGAAATAAGATAAGAGGGTGTCAGGCGGTTCGCCGGGGAGTTTGCCGGAAAGCGGACGCGAGTAGTTCTCAATGCCGTGGCAAAAGCCGAGCGTTTTGATCATCTCCATATCGTATTTCGTGCGGCGCTCCAGTCGCTCGGCTTCCAGTAGCAGTCCCTTCTTTTGCAAATACAAGAGCCGCTCCTTGAGTTCTGTTTTTATTTCTTTGAGCGCGCGCTCGCGCTCGGGCACGGTGGTGACGAAGTGTTTGGGCGGGAAGATGATTATGTCCTTGAGTTCTTCCTTGGTTTTGCGCGTGAGCGCGTCGGCAAGCTCGAGGCGGACCACTTTTTGGTCGGTGAGTTCTACGCGATAGATAACCTGCTCGCTGGCGGGGATTATTTCAAACGTGTCGCCGCGCACGCGAAACTGCCCGCGCTTGGGGGAAACGCTGTTGCGCTCGAAGCCGATTTTAACCAGCGACCGGATGAGATCGGCGCGCGTGATTGCCTGGCCGACGGCGAGCCCTATCGTGGAATCAAAATAGTTCTCCGGCACGCCGAGGTTGTAGATGCACGACACGCTGGCGACCACGATAGTATCACGGCGCGTAAGCAAAGAAGAAGTCGCCACGTGTCGGTAGCGGTCAATCTCCTCGTTGATCATCGCTTCTTTCTCTATATATGTGTCGGTGACGGGCAGATACGCTTCCGGTTGGTAGTAGTCGTAGTAGGAAACGAAGTAGCAGACGCGATTTTCGGGAAAGAACGCCTTGTACTCCTGGTAGAGCTGGGCGGCGAGGGTTTTGTTGGGCGCGATGACGAGCGTCGGTTTTTGCACGTGCGCGATGACGTTCGCCATCGTGAAGGTTTTTCCCGATCCCGTAACGCCGAGCAGGGTTTGGTACCGGTCGCCGCGCTCCAAACCGGCCAGCAATTGTTTGATGGCTTGGGGTTGATCACCGGCGGGTTTGAAGGGGGAGACGAGTTTGAATGGTTGCTGTTTCATGGCGTGGCAAACGCCCAAGTTTGAGAACTTGGGTGATGCTGCTCCGCATCGTAGAGGACGTTAGAACCATTATACAACGGCAAAACCAGTATGTTTATATACCAGATTTGAGATAAAAACCTAACTATTCAAAATAACCGATTTATAATCCATAATCATAACTTTCTTGTGGTCTTGGTATTTACTATT
>CAYIFE010000088.1:0-2484 GCA_964362605.1 uncultured Candidatus Saccharibacteria bacterium | reverse complement strand
AGCATGGCTAAACTTATCGTGGCAAATTGGAAAATGAACCCCGCTACTGCGGCGGAGGCGATCAAGCTCGCGCAGGCCTCTGATGTCGCAAACGTCATTATCGCGCCCCCCTTTCTCTTTCTTCCGGCCGTGAAAGAACAGCTTCATTTTGCAAAGATGGCCGCGCAGGACGTGTATGGCGGAATAGGCAAGACGGGCCCGTTTACCGGCGAGGTGTCCGCGTCACAGCTGGCGGATGCCGGCGTTAGGTATGTCATCGTCGGCCACTCGGAGCGCCGGCAGTTGCTTAACGAAACCGATGACATGGTCGCACACAAAGTTGCCGCGGTGCTCAAGCAACAGCTCACACCCATCGTGTGTATCGGTGAAACGAAAGAACAGCGCGACACGGGGCAGTCGCTTGCGGTGGTGGAGCGCCAGCTCCAGCACGCGCTTCACTACCTAAAGAATCCCGCCCAGCGCGTGCTGGTTGCCTACGAACCGATATGGGCCATCAGTACCAGCGAAGACGCGCAGCCGGATACGCCCGGCAACGCCGCAGAGATGGCCGCGCACATCGGGAAGGTTGCACAGCGGGTGCGTTGCATGGTACAAGTTCTCTACGGCGGCTCGGTGACCGGTGAGAACGCGAAGGTCTTTCTACGCCACAAGAACATTGCAGGCGCCCTCGTCGGCGGCGCCAGCTTGAAAAAAGAAGAAATTAAAAATATATCAGCCATTGCGGCATCACTATGAAATGGGATTCAAGATCGGTGTTCTGGGTTTTGCTCAACACGGCGCTCGCGCTCGTTGTCATTTTCGGGTTGAAGTTTTTGCTTGTCGGCGAACTGACGTTTAACCCCGGCCGCACCATCACGGTATCCGGCGAGGGGAAGGCGGTCGCCGTGCCGGACATCGCCCGCATCTCCTTCTCCGTCGTCACCGAGGGAAAGGATCCACAGAGTGTCCAACGGGAAAACGTGAACAAGATGAATGCGGCGATTGACTATGTAAAAACGCAGGGAATAGACGCGAAGGACATCAAGACGAGCCAGTACTCCCTCTACCCGCGGTACGATTACCAGGTAAAACCGCTCGGCACCGCCGGCACGCCGCTTATCGTCGGTTACACGATGACGCAGACGGTGGCGCTCAAGGTCCGTGATTTCACGAAGGTCGCGAACATTCTTGCGCGCCTGCCGGAGTTCGGCATCAACCAGGTTGACGCGGTCCAGTTTGCCGTTGACGACGAAGATGCGTATCTCAACGAAGCCCGCGCGGAGGCGTTCGGCAAAGCCCGCGCGAAGGCAGAGGCGATGGCGAAAGCCAACGGCGTATCCATCAGCAAGGTGGTAACCTTTAACGAAAGCTTCGGCGGCGGTCCGATTCCCGTGTTCTATAAGGCCTTGGAGGCGGACGGCCGCGGCGGAGTTGCGCCGGCTCCCTCTCTTGAGCCGGGAAGCCAAGAGGTGACGGTGCAGGTGAGCGTGACGTACGCCATTAGGTAAGTTTTTCCGGTCGCATCGTTTCCGCATTGCTTCTCGCACCCTTCGCGACCTGCTTCGTTCGCTCTTCGCTTGAATTTCCGGCCCCGCAAAGCGGGGACAGCCGCCAGCGGCGGCTTCCCGAAAATTCAAACTGCGAACTCGCGGTAACCCGCTCGGGTGCGTTCAGCAACGCAGAAGCGATTTCGCACCAGGCGTTTTCTGGGATGTCTTTCCCGCTTGGGGGTTGACTTTTTTAGCGGGAGGAGTATACTGGCGTTGGAATGAGAGCCGGCAGTCCTCGACGATGATATCGACCGAGGAATGCTCTCTGGACCTATTTGTGGCTAACGCCCCGCCGAAAGGCGGGGCGTTAGTATTGTCGTCTATACCTTTGCGGGGTACAATACATGAAGGTTTGGATTGTCTGAAGGAGTCGTAAGGACGCGCACTCATTCAACACAAATAGAATTGGAGGTCACCACTTACGACTCCTTCGGGCAATTCAATGCGGTCTGCGAACGCACCTCGTTAGCGCAGTTTATTACCACCTACCTGCGCATGGTTACTTTTGCCACCAATGTATCCCTCGCGCTCCACAGCAGTTACCGCATCGGCGGGCCGGCGCAGTTTTTTTGTGAACCGAAAACCGTGCGCGGTCTCGCCACCGCCGTCACACACGCGCGTGAGCTCAAACTGCCTATATTCATTCTCGGCGGCGGCACAAACATCGTGTTCAGTGATGCCGGTGTCTTTGGAGTGGTCATCAAACCGGCGCTCACCCGCATCAGAGTTCGCGGCACGGCCCTTGAGGCGGGCGCGGGCGCGCTCATGGCAGACATCGTTTCTGTCGCTATCGCGCATGGGCTCTCCGGTTTGGAGTGGGCCGGTGGACTTCCAGGCACGCTTGGCGGCGCCATCCGTGGCAATGCGGGCGCGTTCGGCGGGGAGATAAAGGATTGCCTCCGTCGGGTTGTCAGTTTGCCGGTGCAGTCAAAGCGGCTTGTTGCAAAAACGCGCA
>CAYIFE010000087.1:1557-2537 GCA_964362605.1 uncultured Candidatus Saccharibacteria bacterium | reverse complement strand
TAACAGCAGAGATGAGCTGTCATTTTGTTCACATCTTATATATGCGAAACACCGGCTCGCCGCGAGGGTTGGTAATTACTTCAATCGGCGTTTTGCCGCGGTTGATGAGCTGGCGTTCAAGTTCCAAACCAAACGAGGTTTGCCGGTCTTTTGGGCGCAGGGGAACGTTAACCGTCGGTGCGATAAAAAACTGTTCGGTCAGACCCGCGCGAGAAAAATAATCAGCGCCTTTTTCTTCAAGAATCGTATTGTAGGTTGCCGCGTTCATAAACGGCCATCCGCGGTAGACCTGGCGGCGATCCATTATCCATAGGCGCGGCCCGGGAAGCAGGTTTTCGTCGTAAACAAAGAGTGTCGGGGAGGGAACGGCGCCGGTTTGTTTTGCCTGTTCAATTCCCGCATCTGCGAGCCGCTCCAAAAAGGCGTAGGTTGTTTCCAGTCGCAATGATGGAAATTTGCCCTCAATCCGCTTTGCAAGCGCGTCATCAAGAGCCGCGTAGCCCCACGCGTAGGTTTCAAATCGGGTGTCGGCGTACGCAAGATATTTCGCGCCGACCGGATAGGGCAAAAGCTGGGTGTTGATGCTGTAGAGAAGCTCCACGGCGGCCAGCACTGCCATACCGGAGACGGCAAAACGCTTGGAAAAACGCTCATAGAGAGCGCTCAAAAGCGGTATGGCGGCAAGGGCAAAAAATGGTGTGAGGAGTGTGACGAACCGGCGTGTCGGTCCGATGACAAACAGCCAACTGACAAAGAATGCGATTGCCAGCATGACAAAAACATCGGCCGGCGATCCCTTTTTGCCCAGCAAGCGCCGCAGGGAAAGCGCAATTCCCGCGGCGAATGCGGCAAGAAAGAGGGGCGAGTTCCCCTTAGCCAGCGCCGGAAAGAAATTGCGCATGCGATCCGGCAACGTGCCGATCTCTTCCTTGCCCGGCGCGGATTGCCATGCCTGCGGATGCTGACCGAGCACATATGAA
>CAYIFE010000087.1:0-1547 GCA_964362605.1 uncultured Candidatus Saccharibacteria bacterium | reverse complement strand
AAGCTGGAAGTCAAAGTGGCCGACGGTGCGGTAGAGCATGACGTTGTAGATAATAGCGGGGCTAAGAACAACCGCGAGTATGACAATGCCAAACCAAAGCGACGACGAGGCGAATGCGCGGCGGTCGCGCAGGAGCAGACACACAAAAAACAGCGGCAGGAGCACCGCGGCGGTGTATTTTGTCAGTAGAGCCGCGCCCAGCGTCGCGCCGGCGAGCAAGAAAAAACGGTGGTGTTCCATCCCGCGCAAAAAACCATACACGGCGAGAAGCATGAAAAAGATGAGCGGCCCTTCCTGCAGTCCCACGCGGGAAATGAAGACGTGGCTTACCGTAATCGCAAGCAGGGCCGCGGCGATAAGACCGGCGCGGCGGTCAAACAGGCGGCTGGCAATAAGGTACATCAGCCAGACCGATCCAATGCCGAGCAGTGCGGAGGGGAAACGAAATCCCGCGCGGGTGTCGCCCAGCATTGCCAGGGAGACGTGCTGGAGCCAAAAATGGAGCGGCGGATGGTCGTGCCAGGAAAGGCGCGTCCACCACGGCGCATCGGGATCAAACCATTCCAGCGGCGTGGTTTGCCGCGCCGCCGCGTCAAAATCAAGCAAACCGACCGCGCGAAACGCCAGTATGCTCTCATCGCCGAGCGGGTCGCCCTGGCCGAGATTGACAAGCCGCAGGAGCGCCGCGACGGCCAGAATGACAACCAGCGCCCACGTCTCCCGTTTCATGGTTTTGAGTATAGCGCATTGTACCGCGGCAAATCTCACATGGTTAGAGATTTGCTTTGCGGCACGGTAGAATGAATACATGAACGGACGGTATACCGTGCTCGCAATCCTTGTTGTATCAGCGGCAACGGTATTTTCGGCGATAGCCGTCCTGCGCCATATTCACTTTGAAACGCAGGCGTGGGATATGGGCATTTACGACCAGCTGTTTTGGAACGCGTCGCAGGGCAGGGGATTCACGGGAAGCTTGGCGGAGATTCCAAACCATTTTGGCGTGCACATAAGCCCGTGGCTTTATGTTTTGTTGCCGGGGTATCTCATATTCAAAAGTCCTTACTACCTGCTCATTGCTCAATCGCTTGCCCTCGCTCTCGGCGCCATCCCCGTCTACGCACTCGCGCGGCGCCTCATTGGAACCGACCGTGCCGGCATGCTCTCTGCGGCGGTATACCTGTTACTGCCGGGATTGCACGGGATAAACCATTTTGATTTTCACCCGATCGCTTTCGCCGTGCCGCTACTACTAACGGCAGTGTATTTTGTTGAAGCGAAGCGGTGGTTCCCGGCGCTCATATTCCTATTTCTTGGCGCCAGCACACAGGAAGACGCGATTATAGCGGCCTTGTTCGTCGCACTTTTTGCTATCGTACGTGCCGTACGGGAAAAGCCACGGCTGCCGGCGGCCGCGCTCCTGCGTTCGCCTCCAGTGGTCGCTGTTTTCGTCCTCGCCGTATATTTCATTCTTTCCATTGTTGTCATCATGCCGGCTGCCGGCGGCGGTTTACTGCGCATAGATCGGTACCAGACGTTCGGTGATA
>CAYIFE010000086.1:0-2564 GCA_964362605.1 uncultured Candidatus Saccharibacteria bacterium | reverse complement strand
CACCTTGCGCAAAGCCGTGGGGAAAAAAATACGCGCGCTCCTGCAGAAACAAAAAGACAAACTCATAAAAGGCTGTATCGCGAACGGTATTTCCCTGCTCACCGCGGAAAAGTTCTGGTCGCTCATTGAACCGTTTGACCGCTATGGCTTCAACCGCTCCCATGCCGCCTGTTACGCGATGATCGCGTATGAAACGGCGTATCTGAAAGCGAACTATCCGGTGGAATTCATGACATCGCTTTTAAACGCCGAATCAAACGACATTGACCGCATATCGTTTCTCGTCAGCGAATACAAAAAGTCCGGCATTGAGGTTTTGCCGCCTGACATCAACAAGAGCGCCGCCGCGTTTACTCCCGAAGCAAACAATATCCGCTTCGGGCTGGCCGCCATAAAAAACGTCGGCAACAACATCGTGGAGGCGATCATTGAAAACCGGCAACAGCAAGGGCCGTTTACCGATCTTTCCTCTTTGCTCACTCGTATCCATCACAAGGATCTCAACAAAAAATCCCTGGAATCCCTTGCCAAGTGCGGCGCACTGGATGGTCTGGGCGTTGAGCGCAATCGCGTGCTAACCAACATTGACGACATCGTAAAATTCAACGGCGCGATAAAAAGGGAACAGAAGAACGGACAAACCGGCCTGTTTGGCTCTGCCGGCGACGGGAGCACCGCCGTCATCAAACTCAAGGAAGCTCCGCCAGCAACCCTGCAGGAAAAACTCGCATGGGAAAAGGAACTGCTTGGTCTCTACATCACCGAGCATCCGCTCGCGCACCTCAAACCGAGGATAGAGCAGTCAAAGGCGCGCCCGATAGCCGACATACTCGCCAACCCTCTGGAAACGAGCTACTGCCGCATCGCGGGCATTCTTTCAAACATCAAACCGTTTGTAACCAAGGGCGGGAAACAAATGCTGTTTGCGAAGGTGGAAGATATCAACAGTTCGGTTGAAGTGGTGGTTTTCCCGGACATTTTGGCCAAGCGCCCGACGGTTTGGAAAGCTAACGCCGCCGTGTTAGTGTTAGGCAGAATGTCAACCAAAAACGGCGAGACAAAGATGATCTGCGAGGATGCGGTGGAGCTATAGCTGACGATGACAATCACTATGACTATGACAAGATTTTCTTTGCCTTTTTTAATTCAGTCATCGTTATAGTTATCGTCATTGTTCTTAAACTATGTCCTCCTTGGAACATATCCGCCATTCCCTCGCCCACCTGCTTGCCGCGGCGGTGAAGGAACTCTATCCGCATACAAAACCAACCATTGGGCCGGCGATTGAAAATGGGTTTTATTATGATTTTGACGATCTCAACATCTCCGACGCTGACTTGCCGAATATTGAAGAAAAAATGCGCGAGTTACTGCCCGCATGGACAGAGTTCTCGCACGGAGAAGTGACGGCGACAGAAGCAAAAAAGCAATTTGCAAAAAATCAGTTTAAACACGAACTCATTGATGAAATCGTCAGCCGTGGCGAGCCGTTGACGCTCTATACTTGCGGCGGATTTACCGATCTGTGCCGCGGCGGCCACGTGGAACACCCGGCAAAAGAGATCAAACCGGACTCGTTCAAACTTGACCGCATAGCCGGCGCGTACTGGCGCGGGAGCGAAAAAAACCCGATGCTCACGCGCATTTACGGTCTCGCCTTTGCAACCAAAAAAGAACTGGACGAATACCTCGCCCAGCGCGAGGAGGCGAAAAAACGCGACCATAAAATTCTCGGCCCCGCGCTTGACCTGTTCACCTTCTCTCCCCTCGGCGGCGCCGGCTTGCCGCTCTGGACGCCCAAAGGTACGATTCTGCGCGACACGTTAGACAATTTTGTTTGGGAACTTCGCAAGGCCCGCGGCTATGAGCGCGTAGACATTCCTCATATCACTAAAAAAGACCTCTACGAAAAGAGTGGTCACTGGGACAAGTTCAAGGACGAACTGTTCAAGATCACCACGCGTGAGGGACACGTGCTTGCCATGAAGCCGATGAACTGCCCGCATCACACCCAGATCTACGCACGCAAGCAGTGGAGTTACCGCGAGCTGCCCCAACGCTACGCCTCCACCACAAAAGTGTACCGCGATGAGCAAACGGGAGAACTCGCCGGCCTTTCGCGCGTGCGCTCTATCACCCAAGACGATGCGCACGTTTTCTGCCGTAAATCGCAGGTGGAAGAGGAGATGGGGAAAATTTGGGACATCATTACGGAATTTTACGGCGCTGTCGGCTTTACCCTCGTCCCGCGCCTGTCGCTCCACGATCCCAAGCAACCGGAAAAGTATCTCGGCACGCCTGAGGTATGGCAAGAAGCCGAAACCGCCATCCGCTCCCTTGCGCATGCACGCAAGGCAAACGCGGAAGAGGTCATCGGCGAAGCCGCGTTCTACGGTCCTAAGATTGATTTCATGGCAAAAGATTCACTTGGACGGGAGTGGCAGGTCGCTACGATTCAACTCGATATGAATATGCCCGAACGGTTTGATCTGTCGTGCATCGGCGAAAACGGCTCGCGTGAGCGCATCGTCATGATCCATGCGGCGATCATGGGTTCTCTGGAA
>CAYIFE010000085.1:0-2604 GCA_964362605.1 uncultured Candidatus Saccharibacteria bacterium | reverse complement strand
GTATTTGCAGTGCATATATGGCTGGGTAGCTCAATTGTAGAGCAGGGCTTTGATAAGGCCAAGGTTTCGAGTCCGATTCTCGCCCCAGCCACTAAATAATTGCCTTTAATGGTGCTATCGGCTATAGTTTTAATGCTACGCCTCGTCGGGCGCAGTTTCCGTTATGGTTGAAATTTCTCTCAAAGCCGAAGAGCTGTTCCATATCGGGTCGTTTCCGGTGACCAACTCGCTTTTGCTTGCCGGCGTCGGTTTGGCTCTCTTTGCGGCCGTCGGGGTCGTGCTCAAAAACAACATCGCGCTCATCCCGGGCAAGCTTCAAAACGTCGCTGAACTGCTCATTGAGGGACTGCTTTCGCTTATGGATGGCGTGTTCGGCGACCGCCGCAAGAGCGAAAAGTACCTGCCGCTCATCGCCACTATTTTTCTGTTCGTCATGGTTTCCAACTGGATGGGTTTGCTCCCCGGCGTCGGCTCCATAGGACTGCGCGAGATACACGAAGGCAGGGAGCTGTTCATTCCGCTTTTTCGCGCGCCGGCGGCCGATCTGAACTTTACCCTCGCGCTCGCCATTATTGCCGTGTTTTCCATCAATTTGTTCGGCGTGCTCACGCTCGGTTTTGTGAAACACTTCTCTAAATTCTTTACGCTCAAAAATCCCATCTACACCTTCGTCGGCCTGCTTGAATTTTTCGCCGAGCTTGCTAAAATGGTTTCGTTCTCGTTCCGGCTGTTCGGGAACGTGTTTGCGGGCGAGGTGCTTCTCATCATCATCGGCGCGCTCGTGCCGTATTTTATTCCTCTGCCGTTCATCCTCCTTGAGCTGTTCGTCGGTTTCATCCAGGCGTTCATCTTTGCCATGCTCACTCTCGTGTTTCTGGCAATAGCGACGGTGGAACACGGGGAGGCGCATTAAAGGTCGGCTATAGGTAAAAAATTCGAATATGGATGCAGAAACAATAAAGTTCCTTGCGATAGCGGGCGTCATGGCGTTTGGCGCCATCATGCCGGCGTTCGGTATCGGTTGGATCGGTTCCAAAGCGATGGAGGCGATTGGGCGCAATCCCGAAGCGGCGCCGAAAATTCAGACGGCCATGATTCTCGTGGCCGCGTTTGTGGAAGCCATCGCCATCTACGCGCTCGTCGTGGCGCTGATATTGAAGTTCGTGTAGTAATCGCTAATATCGCGAATTATTAGATGAGGTAATAACGCGAATAGTTCGTTCGTGCATGCAAGAATTATTGGAAAAACTCGGCATCAATTGGCAGCTGCTTGCCGCGCAAGCGGCGAATTTTCTCCTCGTATTAATTCTCCTGCGGCTGACCGTCTACAAGCCGCTGGTGAACCTTCTCTCACAGCGTCGCGCAAAAATTGAACAGGGCATGCGCGATGCCGAGGAAGCCGGAAAACACCTGGCAAACGTGGAAGAAATAGGCAAACAAAAACTCGCCGAGACCGACCGGCAGTCGCTCCAGATGATCGCGGCCGCGCAGGAGCGCGCAAAGGGACAGGAGGCACAACTGCTTGCGGCGGCAAAAACAAAGGAAACGGAAGCCCTTGCCGCAGTCGTGAAACTTGCGGAGGCGAAGAAGCGGGAAGCGGAAGAGGCGGCATACCGTCACGCGCAAGAGCTGGTGAGCGAGATGGTCGGGCGGGTGGTGCATGGCGCGCCGGTTCCGGTTGACGACGCGCTCGTCGCGCAAGCCGTTGCGGTGCTCAAGGGGGAACATAGGGAGTAGTATGAAAAATTTCCCACATGCATACGCGCGCGCTCTGCAAAAAGCTGTTGCGCAAAATCCAAAACAAGCCGCCGCGCTGGTGAAATCCTGCGCGCAGGCGGCTTTCCGGCGCGGGGGAGTGAAGTTACTCACCGAGATGCTCGGCGCCCTTGAACGGCGTATTGAAAAAGAACGCGGCGTTCGCCGTATTACGATAGAAGCCGCGCGACCGCTCACCGCCGCCCAGCGCAAGGCGATCACCTCAACATTGCGCCCAACCGACCATATCAGCGAGGTCGTGCGTCCGGCGCTCATTGCCGGCACGCGCATCCTCATCGACGAGAGCGAAGTCATTGACGCGAGTTTAGTCCAAAAACTTTCAAAAATGTTTGTTCATGCCATTTGATCTCGTAGAAAAACTGAAAAAAGAAATTGAGCGGTTTTCCGATACGGTGGCGGTTGAACAAACCGGCACGGTGGTTGAGGTTGCCGACGGTGTCATCAAACTCACCGGCCTCACGACGGTTATGAGCCAGGAAATGCTTTCCCTAGAGACCGCGCACGGCGCGGTAGCCGCGGTGGCGTTTAACCTTGAAGAGGCAACCGTCGGCGCCATCGTTCTCGGCGACTACTCACAGGTTTCCGTCGGCAACAGCGCGCGCCCGACTGGCGCGGTGCTTTCCATTCCCGTCGGCACAGAACTTATCGGCCGCGTCATTGATCCCCTCGGTGCACCACTCGACGGCCGCGGACCGATATTTTCCGCCGACGCCGCAAAAACCGTCCGCTATCCTATTGAAAAACGTGCGCCGTCGGTCTTGGTGCGTGAGTCGGTCAACTCGCCCATTCACACCGGCACCAAGGCAATTGACGCCATGATTCCCATCG
>CAYIFE010000084.1:0-2628 GCA_964362605.1 uncultured Candidatus Saccharibacteria bacterium | reverse complement strand
GCTTCCGGCCGCGGCTATTATTCCGAACAGGCATTTCAAATTGCGGAAGGGGGGATAGAGTACTACCGCTGGCATCTCGCTCACGCGCCGCAGGACTTTACCAACGGCACGGGCGCGCCGGGGCCGTATGTTATCCCCTTCAAAAACAAAGACGGTGATGCGGTCGGCACGTTCACGCTGGACATCACCCCGCCTTCCACCGGCTCAACCGTCGTCACCATCAAGTCCACGGGCAAGCTCAACGCCAGCCCCTTCGCGGTGCGTACGATAGAGGCGAAGCTGGCTATTCCTTCGCTGGCAAAGTACGCGACCGTGGCGAACGCGGATCTCTGGTTCGGTGTCGGCACCGAGGTGTTCGGGCCTATTCACAGTAACGGCGGCATCCACTTTGACGGGCTCGCGCACAACCTTGTTTCCAGCGCCAAAGAGCAGTACAACGATCCCGATCATTCCGGCCAGGACGAATTCGGCGTGCACACGCACATGCCGCCCGTTGATCCTCTGCCGCCGGAGGCCGTGCCGGACCGTCCGGACGTGTTCATGGCCGGCAGGGAATTTCCGGTACCGGCGGTTGATTTCACGGGTCTCACCGCGCGGATATCACAGATCAAAACCGCCGCGCAATCCGCCGGAAAATATTTTGCGGATTCAGGGGAACAGGGGTACGAGATCGTTCTGCGCACCGACCAAAAGTTCACCATCGGCGCGGTGACCGACCTCGTGCAAAAACCTGGTGGCTGTTCCAACTTGGTTTCTGACAACGATTGGGGCATCTGGAGCGTGGCCGCGAGCACGACCATCGGCACGTACGACATTCCGGCAAACGGGCTGATCTTCGTTGAAGATCACCTGTGGGTGAAAGGACAGATAGACGCATCGCGCGTTACCATCGCCTCCGGCCGTTTTCCGGAAACGCCGGGAAAGCTCACCAGCATTACGGTTAACGATGATCTCCGTTACACCAACTACGACGGCTCTGACGCCATCGGTCTCATCGCGCAAAACGACATCAACATCGGTCTCTACAGCGCCGATGTTTTGCGCATAGACGCGGCGGTGGTGGCAAAGAGCGGCCGCGTGGGCAGGTACTACTACCGCGCCCCGTCGGACAACAAGGACTACTGCGGCGCGGAAGCCCTGCGGGATACCATCACTCTTTACGGCATGATTGTCACGAACGACGCCTACGGTTTTTCGTGGGCGTGCAGTGACGTATACTGTTCCGGTTATGAAAACGTCAAAATAATCTACGATCAAAACCTCCTCTACGGCCCGCCGCCGACGTTTCCCCTGGCTTCTTCCAACAAGTACGAAGTGATATCGTGGAGAGAGATAAAGAACTAGGGAGGAGGGAGTAGAATCATGCGGTATGTTTTTTGCGCATAAATATTCCGGTCACGGCGGTGATCGTCGCGAGGGCGAGGACTATCATCAGGACAAAATATACGCGCCAGAAATCAAACGTCCGCAGTGCCGCCGACTGCGAAATGCTGACGACGACTGATTTGGCGATTATTTGAAAGGCCGAATCGCGGTTTTCGTAGATGTAAATGCGGTATGCGCCCGCCGGCAAGCCGGATATGGTGGCGGTGTGCACTCCTGCGGGAACGTCCAGCTGTGCGCGCAAGATGTCATTTTCGTCAAACACGTCTATGCGGTAGCCGTTTGACGGCTCGTCTCCGTTTGACTGCCAGGTGACCGTGATCGCCTGCGAACCGTCGCCGGAAATTACTACTGATGTGGATGCGGTTGGAAGGTCATTAACGTTTGTTGTGGGGGGTGTGCCGGGCGTGTTTGGCGGCGGAAAGGGCGGCAAGGGGGAAGTAGCATTGCCGGGCGGCGGCGGGGGAGAAGCGCCTGTATTTTGACTTGATCCATTGGTTGGCGGAGAAGGCGGTGGACTGATTGGAGACGTCTGCCCGCCGGAACCCTGCGGAGGCGGGGAACCGCCGGCAAAAGTTTGTCCGGAATTTGTCGCGGGAGGAGGAGAAAACACGGTTTGCGTTCCTGCCGCCGATGCAAATGCGCCGGCAATGGCGGCAGTATTTTGCCACTCGTCGCGCGCCGTCAGTTCGTACGCGTAGGTGTTGTCCGGTTCAACCGCGAGCGTTGCGGCGCAGGCAGAAACACTGCAGAAACTGAACGCGCCGCTGAACGGGACGAGAAAATTCTTTGCTTCGCCGATATTGCCGTATGCGATCTGAAAGTCAACCGGTTCATTGGCATTGTAGCTCAAAGTGACGGCGCCGAGCGCCGTGACGGTTGTCGTCGCATTGCTGATGACCGGCGGATCGCTTTCGTTCGTTTCGTAGAGCGCGAACTTGAACGCGTAATTTTGCGCCAGCGAACCGAGCAGGGCCGGTTCCACGTCAAAGTACGGATACTGCTGGGTATTGTGGAGAAGTATCTTGAATTTGCTCGCGTAGTAGAGGCGCAGGTCGGGCATCTGGCTGACGATGGCGAGGCGATACATTCCGCCGCCGGCAACGGGTATCTGCGAGAGGAGATCAATATGAAACCGTTTGCCGCCGTATATTTTTGAAATCGCGGGAATGGCGGCGATTTTTGAAAGCACGAGTTGATCATTTTCGTTGTAGAGGTAAAAAACCGCCGTGCCCGGAATGCCCG
>CAYIFE010000083.1:0-2646 GCA_964362605.1 uncultured Candidatus Saccharibacteria bacterium | reverse complement strand
CTTAAAAACAAAGGGGTGCAGTTTGTGCTGGATGCCGTGGTTGACTATCTGCCCTCACCGGCGGACGTGCCAGCAATAAAGGGCTTTGATCCGGGGAGCGGCGCCGCGCTTGAGCGGCATCCCAAAGACGACGAACCGTTCACGGCGCTCGCGTTTAAAATCGCGGCGGATCCATTCGTCGGTTCGCTGACGTTTTTCCGCGTGTATTCCGGCGTCATCAAGCGCAGTACCTACATTTTGAATTCCGTCAAAAATACGCAGGAGCGCGTGGGCCGCATGGTGCGTCTGCACGCCAATCACCGTGAAGAGGTGGAAGAAGTTCCGGCGGGGGATATCGGCGCGCTCGTCGGGCTCAAGGGCACGACGACCGGCGACACGCTCTGCGATCCGGAACACCCCATCGTATTGGAAAAAATAAAATTTCCCGAACCGGTTATTGCGGTGCGCATTGAGCCAAAGACCAAAGCCGACCAGGAAAAAATGGGCGTTGCCCTGCGGCGGTTGGCGGAAGAAGACCCGACTTTTCGCGTGGGCGGCGACATAGAAACCGGCGAGACAATAATCGCCGGCATGGGAGAGTTGCATCTGGAAATAATCGTTGACCGGATGAAGCGTGAGTTCACGGTGGACGCCAATGTCGGCCGGCCGCAGGTTGCGTACAAAGAGACCGTTAAGATGGAGGCGGAGGCGGAGGGCAAATACATCAAACAATCCGGCGGCCGCGGGCAGTACGGCCATGTGCGCATCAGGGTAACCCCGCTTGAGCGCGGCAAGGGGTTTGAGTTTTTGAACGAAATAAAGAGCGGCGCCATTCCGCAGGAGTTCATTCCGGCGGTTGAAAAAGGCGTGAAAGAGGCGCTGGGCAAGGGTGTGGTTGCCGGCTACCCCATGATAGATCTTTCGGTAACGCTCTACGACGGGTCGTTCCACGAAGTTGACTCGTCGGAAATGGCGTTCAAAATAGCGGGCTCTATGGCGTTCCAGGAAGGAGCCAAGAGGGCGAAGCCGGTCATCCTTGAGCCGATAATGAAGATTCAGGTCATCATGCCGCAGGAGTACCTCGGCGACATTACCGGTGACCTGTCTTCAAAGCGCGCCCGCATTGAGGCGATGAACGACCGCCTGGGCGGCATTAAGGTGGTAGACGCGATGGTGCCGCTTTCGGAAATGTTCGGTTATGCGACCAAACTGCGCTCCATGACGCAAGGGCGCGGGAACTTTACGATGGAATTTGACCACTACGAGGAAGCGCCCGCGAGCATTACGGAGCTCATCAAAGAAGGCAAAAAGTAGCTCGGATATTTTTGTGCGGGAACCCGTTGCGGTTGCGAAAATCATACTCACTGCGGTCAATTTTTTGCATGAATTGAACGGTACCCGTTTGCCCCAGCCCTCTCCGAGAGGGCTGGGTTTTCCGACCATTCAATTCATACGCAAAAAATTCTTCCTCCGTTCGTTGATTTTAACGCAACCTCCACTTATGGTTCCCGCACAAAAATATCCTCGCTTGGTTGTCATTTCCTCTTTCTCTCTGTCATTCCCTTGAAAAAGGGAATCCAGTTCATAAAAATATCCTCGCTCACCCGCTAGTTGACAGATTCTTGCTATTCGTGTATCATTACGCCATCGCTACAAGGTAGCGTTCGCGGCCGCGCGATCGCGGCAGTGGCACCTCGAAAATACGACAGAGGATGACATGACATTTTTGATGATAAGCGGGTGGTTGTTGATTGCGGTTGGGTTATTGGGCCTCTTCCTGGCGGGTTACGATTGGAAAGAAAAAGGTGAATTCTTGCTCGTCCTCGTCGTGAGCGGGTTGATGCTGATCGCGCCTGGGATTTTTTTAATCTCGTTTACCCAGCATGCACTGGGGAAGTTCGGTTTCCCGACCGATGACTGGTTGACTGCCCTTACCGAGGGCGAGGTCTACCTCGTGGAGAAGTCGATGGAGATGACCCCCGGCCAGCAGTGGCTGGTGTGGGTCCGCGACCGCGACGGGGAGGTCAACTACTACCTCCTCAACCAAAAGCCGCCTACCTCGTTCCAGCGGAAAAAGGACGAGAAGGGCAACCCCATCTACGCGCCGTGGCCTCCCGCCGGGGCGGCAGAGGCGCAACTCAAAGTTGAGCTCGCGCCGCAGAGGTAACCGAGGGAATACAGAAAGGAGAGTGGGAGAAGATGGAGATGGATTGGATAGTCCTTTTTGTAGGGCTGACGGGGATGGCAGGCGCGCTTACCCCCGGTCTCATCGCGCTGGGGTACTGGGCGTACCTGCGCGGACAGAGGCGGGAGCATCGCGAGCTTCTCATGCCCGGGCTCGGGAGCGCTGTTGCCGCCTACGGTGCGGTGGTCGCGGTCCTCTATCCGCGGCCGCCGGTGTGGGAAGCAGCGTTGGTGATGATGTGCGCTGTCCTGCTCGCGCTCGTCATCCGCGAGCTGTGCCGGCTGGTTCCGCCTTGCAAGGCGGTCTGCCGGCGGTAGGAGAGTCGCTGTGCCGCCGGTCGGCCATGTCTACGGACATGGTCGCCCGGTGGCTTTTTTTATGGTACTGGATTATCGGATCAAGTCCGATAATGACATTACCCTCTTCTGTCATTCCCTTGAACAAGGGAATCCAGTTCAAATTATGGTACTGGATTATCTGGT
>CAYIFE010000082.1:0-2648 GCA_964362605.1 uncultured Candidatus Saccharibacteria bacterium | reverse complement strand
AAATTGCCAGCAAAAAATTCCGCAAAAAAAAGGTGTTTCTTTCTGCGCCCATCCACCATCACTTTGAAGCGCTCGGCTGGCCGGAAACTCTGGTCACCATGCGCTTTTGGATCATTTCGGCCATGTCCGCAACGCGCGGCCGCGTCATCTTTTTTCTCAGCCGCTACCTGTAGCGGGCGTTGTGGTATAATTTACGAGTATATATTCGCGTTATTACCTCGGTAATTCGCGTTATTGGCGATTACTCCCATGATCCTCATCCGTGACGCTACCATTGTTGACGGCACCGGCGCGCCGCCTCAGCAAAAAGACCTCATCATCCGAAAGGATAGGATCTCGGCGGTAGGCAATTTCGCCAACGTGCGCGCCGAGACCGTCATTAAGGCGCGGGGGAGCTATCTTATGCCCGGGTTCATAGACATCCATGCCGCTTCAGACCACTATCTGACCCTGTTCACCGATCCCGATCAGAGCGACCTTCTCCGTCAGGGAATCACCACTATTGTCGGTGGCCCCTGCGGTTCCTCGCTCGCGCCGCTTCTCTATGGTTCTCTGGAGTCAATCCGCAAGTGGACCGATACGAATGCAGTCAACGTCAACTGGCACACAATAGCTGAATTTCTCACCGTCCTGCAGGGCATGAAATTGGGCGTCAACTTTGCGACGCTGGCCGGCCATTCCACCATCCGCCGCGCGCTCATCGGCGGCGGCGTACGCGACCTTACCGTGCGCGAATTGGACGTGCTTTCTTCGGTGGTGGAAACCGCGCTGGCGGAAGGGGCGTTCGGCGTTTCCACCGGATTGGAATTCGTTCATGCGCGGGCAACGCCGTATGTGGAACTCAAGCGCATAGCAACCGCCGCCGCGCGAGCGCACGCGCTCTACACAACCCACGTACGCGATGAAAAAGACGGCCTGGTGAGCGCAGTGAAAGAGGCGATCGCGCTCGCAAGGGATACCCGCGTAAAAACCGTCGTCAGCCACTTCCGGCCGTTTGTTGGTTACGAATCGCAATTTGACGCGGCGCTTACCCTTCTTGAGCGGGCAGGGAAAGATCTGCCGGTCTATTTTGACACGTATCCCTACGATACGAGCATACAGCCGATCTACACGCTCCTGCCGGCGTGGGCAAAAACAGGCGATCTGGAGCATATGCGCGCGAGCATTGCACAGCCGCATTTGCGCGAGGCCATTCTCCGCGAACTGCCTGCCTTCGGCGATGACGATGTGGTCGTAGCCAGCGCGCCAACGGCGCCCTTCCTGCTCGGCAAAAACATCGGCGGAATAGCCCGCAACCGCAAAATTTCCGTGCGAGAGGCACTGCTTACCTTGATGGAGATGACCGGTATGCGCGCGGTGGTGTTCTATAAAAACGTACATATGGACCTTGCCATCGCGAGCTTACAGCTCCCCAACGCCCTTCTCGGTTCCAACGCGCCGAGCGTGCCCGTCGCGCAGTCGGCGCCGCACGAGCGGTTTCAAAGCGCCTTTCTCAAATTTCTGCAAACAGCGGTCGGCATCAACCTCATGCCGCTTGAGAAAGCGGTTGAAAAAATAACGTCTCTGCCGGCTCGTCTCGTTGGATTTTCAGATCGCGGACAGGTCAAAGAATCGTACTATGCGGATCTTACGCTCATGCGCGCCGGTGCGGTTACCGACGTGTTTGTAAACGGCGTTCACGCGGTTGTCAACGGCGCAGTAACGGCCGCGCGCGGCGGCAAACCGCTCCTTTCAACATGGTGATGTTCTTCCACGGCCGCCGCGGGAAAATTGATTATCTGCTGGTCGCGTGCACCGTACTGCTGATCATGTTCGGGCTCGCCATGCTTTCCAGCGCCTCATCTAATTTAGGGAAAAGCAAATATGGTGATTCGTGGTACTACCTCAAACACCAAATAGTTTACGGCCTGTCCTTCGGCATCGTCGGTTTCTTTGCCGCGCTGGCAATTCCTTCCCGCTGGTATGAAAGATCGGCGCCGTGGCTCCTCGTTGCATCCATCGTATTGCTGATACTGGTGTTTACCCCGCTCGGCATGCATGCGAAGGGAGCCGCGCGCTGGCTGTCGTTGGGTCCGCTCACCTTCCAGCCGTCGGAATTTTTGAAAATCACGTTTATTTTGTATCTTGCCGCCTGGCTGGCCAAAAAAAACGAGCGCCAGCAGAGCATCAAGCGCGGTCTCATACCGCTTCTCGCCGTCGTGGCACTCATCGGGGGACTCCTCATCAAACAGCCGGCGACGAGCACGGTCGCCATTCTGGTGGCTACGGGACTCATCGTTTATTTCATCAGCGGCGCCAAAATTTCGCATGTTGCCGCCATTGTGGCTGCCGGGGCGCTTTCGCTTCTGATAATCGCGTATGCCACGCCCTACCGATGGCAGCGCATCATGACCTTTTTACAGCCGGAAAATAACCTGCAGACGAGCGGCTTTCACATCAACCAAGCGCTCATTGCCATCGGGAGCGGGGGACTGACCGGCGTCGGCTACGGCCGTTCCACGACGAAGATAAGTTTTCTGCCCGAGCCGGTGGGGGATTCCATTTTTGCCGTCGTTGCGGAAGAGTTCGGGTTTGTGGGCTCACTCGCTCTCATCAGCCTTTTTGTCGTGCTCGTTCTGCGCTTGCAGGGATTCGATGAGGCCTGCGGC
>CAYIFE010000081.1:0-2731 GCA_964362605.1 uncultured Candidatus Saccharibacteria bacterium | reverse complement strand
ACCGAACTGCGCCTTGCCTCCCAGCGGCTGTTGGGTGATGAGCGAGTACGGGCCGATGGAGCGCATGTGGATTTTGTCCTCCACCATGTGGTGAAGCTTCATCATATAGAGCACCCCGACCGCCACCGGCTGGCTGAACGATTCGCCCGTGCGGCCGTCAAAGAGCTTGACCTTGCCGTTTTCGGGAATACCGGCGGCACTCAATTCTCCTTTGATCTGCGCTTCGGTCGCTCCTGCCAGGGCGGGCGTGATAGCCCGATAACCGAGTTTTTTCGCGGCCCATCCGAGGTGCACTTCCAAGATCTGCCCGAGGTTCATGCGGCTGGCGACGCCCAGGGGATTTAAAATGACATCCACCGGCGTGCCGTCTTCCAGGTACGGCATGTCCTCCACCGGACGCACCTGCGAAATAACGCCCTTGTTGCCGTGGCGGCCGGAAAGTTTGTCGCCGGCGCGCACTTTGCGCAGCTGCGCCACCTCTACCTGGATGCGGGTGATAATGCCGGGTTCCAGCTTGTCGCCGCGCTCGCGCGAAAACACCTTTATGCCGACCACGCGTCCGTACTTGCCGTGCGGCATGGTCAGTGACGTGTCTTTGACATCGCGCGCTTTTTCGCCGAAAATGGCGCGCAGTAACCGCTCCTCGCTCGTCAGTTCGCTCTCACCTTTAGGACTTATTTTGCCGGCGAGTATATCGCCGGGGCGCACTTCGGCGCCGATGCGGATGATGCCGGCTTCGTCCAAATTCTTCAATTTTTATTCGGTCACGTTGGGAATGTCCGGTGTCGTCATTTCCGGCCCCAGCTTGGTGTCGCGCACGTCACAGTAAAAATCCTCAATGTGTATAGAGGTAAAGCGGTCTTCTTCCACCACGCGGTCGGAAATGATAATGGCATCTTCAAAATTGGCACCGCCCCACGAGAGGAACGCAACGACGAGGTTTTGCCCCAGCGCGAGCACACCCTTATCAATGGACGGCCCGTCCGCCAGAATATCTCCCTTCTTCACCTTCTGGTCTTTCGCAACCAGCGGCCGCTGGGAGATGCAGGTGAACTGGTTGGAACGCTTAAACTTTACCAGCGCATAGGTGCGCGTTTCGGTCTTTCCCTTGAACACGATGCGGCGCGCGTCAACGGAAGCGATAACCCCGTCTTCCGGCGCAACAATGGCATAGCCGGAGTCAAGCGCCACCCGATTTTCCATGCCGGTGCCGACAAACGGTGCCTCGGGCCGCACCGAAACGACTGCCTGGCGCTGCATGTTCGCACCCATCGCCGCGCGGCTGGCGTCGTCATGTTCCAAAAACGGCACAAGCGCGGTGGCGACGCTGATCGCCTGGTACGGCGCGACATCAATGAGGGTTATCTCGCTTTTCGGGCACGTGCCGGGTTTGCCGTAGATGCGCGCTTCAACAGGATCATTTTGCAACACGCCGTTTTCATCAAACCGCACGCCGGCATGCGCTATTTTGTGCTTTTCTTCTTCCAATGCATTGAGCCACACGATGTGTTTGGTAATGACGCCGTCTTTGACCGCGGCGTACGGCGTTTCAAGAAAACCAAGTTCGTTGAGACGCGTGAAACTCGCAAAATAGTTGATGAGTCCGATGTTCGCCCCTTCCGGTGTTTGTATGGGACAGATGCGGCCGTAGTGACTGCGGTGCACGTCGCGCACTTCAAACCCGGCGCGGATGCGGTCAAGTCCGCCCGGTCCCATGGCAGAAACGCGCCGCTTGTGCTCCACTTCCGCCAGCGGATTGACCTGGTCCATGAACTGGGAAAGCTGAGACGAGACGAAAAATTCGCGCACCACGGAGATGAGCGGCCGCGCGTTGATGAGCTGGCTCGCCGTGAGCGTGTTGATGTCCAACGTGGACATGCGGTCTTGCACGATGCGGCGCATGCGCGCCAGCCCGATGCGCAGACGCGATTCCAGCAGTTCGCCGACCGGACGCACGCGGCGGTTGCCCAGGTGATCAATGTCGTCCGGCTCCGCCCGCTGATCGTTGTTGAGCCGGATAATCTCGCGCACAATAGCCGTGAGGTCGGCGAGGGTGAGCAACCGGCTCTGCTCGTGCTCTTTTGCCGTCGGCAACCGCTGGTTCATCTTGAACCGTCCCACCGCCGAGAGATCGTACCGATCCGGACGGCGGAACATGCCGTCTATCAAACTCTTCATATTCTCAATGCTCGCCAGATCGCCCGGGCGGATGCGCTTATACACCTCAAGGTACGACCCATCCAGATCTTTTGCGCTGTCCTTTTTAAGCGTTGCCGCGAGGTGCTTGATCGCGCCCGTATCCACGTCAGCAAAATCAGCCATGCCGGCTTCCTGGTTCCAACCCAAAATGCGCATGAGGTCGGTCACCGCCACTTTGCGGCGGCGGTCTATTTTGACGCCGAGAAAACCGTCGGGGTCGGTCTCAAATTCAAGCCACACCCCGCGGTTGGGAATAATTTTGGCGCCGAACAGCTTTCGGCCGCGCCACATGACCGCCGAAAAATAAACGCCTGCGGAACGGATGAGCTGTGAAATGACCACGCGCTCAACGCCGTTGATGATGAACGTTCCCCTGTCAGTCATGACGGGAAAATCACCGAGGTATACCTCCTGCTCGCGGACGTCCTTTATTTTCTGGTTGGTGGGGTTGGGGTTTACCCGAACCGGCCGTTCGTACGTAAGGGGTTTGGGCTTTGGGTTTTTTTCTTCTTACTTCGGTTGGGAAAAATTT
>CAYIFE010000080.1:0-2762 GCA_964362605.1 uncultured Candidatus Saccharibacteria bacterium | reverse complement strand
TGTCAGACGGACGGGCCTGAAGAGCGCGCGAGAGAAAGCTCATGAGGGTTCGACCCCCTCGCTCGGCACACCGCACCGCATTTGCCCTTCGGCCTCTCTTCCGCTACAATCACGCCAGTAACTTGACTCCCCATCCCCTGCAGTGAGGATCTCCCGTGCATCCGAAGTACATCGGCGGCACCGCGTTTGAAAGTCGTACGGTTCAAGTGAGCGACGAAAAAGGAGGAAAGAAGCTGATCTGGCTCCGGGTGCGGATGCCCCTCTTCAAGGTTGACCTCGGTGTCATTGCGCAGCCGCTTGACCATGCGGGCAAACTGCTCGTCCCCCAGTGGGAAGAGCTCGTCAGAATCCTGCCCGCAGGCGCAAACCGCCGCACATTCGTGTGGCGCGCAGAACACCTGTTCTGGCACGTCGTTTCCTCGGTCTACCACGCACAGCGGCAGGCGTGGCATATCCTTGCCAAGTACGGCATAGACCTCGCTACCGGCGAAAAGTTACTCATGCACGAAGCAATGGCCGCCGCGCGCGACCTCAACCTCGCCGTGCTTGGCCTTCGCGCCGGCGCGCGACTTGACCAGATGCAGGACGCGACCCGCGCAAAGATTGCGGCGATCGCGGAGAATGTCGGCCGACCCATCAAGCTCTCCAAGCGCGAGGCGGCGGAACAGACCATCCGCGTGGCGGTTGGCGTTGACCGCGCGGGGCGCGTCAACGTGAGCGCAATGGCCGCCAGGTCGCGCGCCATCCGCGAGCGCTTGCGCGAGCGGCTGGAGGAAGAGATGATGGTCATTGAGCCGCACATCAGGAGTCGCCGCGTCGCGCTGGACAACATGGTCCACCTTGCGCACGCGCGCCTTTCCGGTACCGACGACTTTTTGAACCGCCTCCTCGCGCACGATGGCCTGCGCCCGACGTTTGATCCCGATCGCTGTCGCGAGGTCGCCCACCAGTGCGAATTCTGGGCACAGGAGCTTGAAACCGTTGACTTCCGGCCGTACCGCAATGCGTGCCAGGAAACCGCGCGCGACCTGCGCGAAGTCCGCGATCTCCTGCGGCGCAAAGGTGCTGGCGACCTGCTCTCGCTCCGCAAGATTCTGGCAAAGTGCCGCAACGCCATCGCAATCAAGAATTGCCAAGCCAATCTGGAAGACCTCATCTTTGAAATCACGCGGGCACAGACGGGACTGAACGTCTCATTCAACCCGGTGCAGACACAGGGTGCGCTTGAGCGCATCGGCAAGGGACTCGTTGCCATTGATGAGCGCGGCTTCCGTCGCGCTGTCTGCCAAGCAGCTGCCGTACACCTGCGCAACGCCTACCGGCTCCTGAACCAGCCCAACAAGCTGAAGGAAACGCGGGAAGAGTTGAAAAAAGCATCGGAGTTGCTATAGAAGCGGAGAGGCGGTGCGCCGTGGGCGCACCGCCTCATTTTTTCTTTCTTCCTTGTCTTTTACACAACGTTGACTTTCCGAGTGCAGTTTTGTATACCAATTAGTAATTCACCTGTTTCGCCAAAACCGTTATATGCGATATAATCTCTACCAAACATATATGAACATCAAAAACGCGATGAGTGGCGTGGCGGGCGTTATTGCGCTCGTCCTTATTATTGTGGCCACGGTTGGGTGGGAAGCGCCGTCTGTCGGCGGCCAGACATCGCCCACAATCGTTTCCTATGGTCAAAACACCGATCAGGCACTTTACGTATACTCGACCACCGCTCCGCCGCAAGCAAACGGCCTGTACCCGGCAATCCTGTGGTTTCTCGGCGGCGGCTTCATGTCGGCAAATCCGTTCATAGACATCACGCTGGCCGAGTGGCAGGTTCTACTCAATAACGGATGGAAAGTGGTTGTGGTTGATTACACGACCGGTTTCAACACGTATCCGCAGGCGAACCTCGACGCCGTGCGGGCGATTCAAACCCTGCGCGCCAACGCAACAACGCTCAACATTGACACGGACAAAATAGCTGCCTGGGGCGAATCGGCGGGCGGCAACCTTGCCGTATACCTCGGCGTCATCCCGAATCAGGCAAACCAAGGCGCGAGCGACCCGGTTGAGCACGAGTCAAGCCGTCCGGATGTCGTCGGAAATTTCAATGGCGTCATGGACTGGACAGCGATGACCACGCTAAACCCCGCGGGGCAAGGCCAGTACTTCGGCGCCGCGGACCAAGCGGCGTGGAACCTCGTGCCGCTTCCTACCAAACAGGCCGCCTCACCCAATTGGCTCGCGGCGCAAGCGCCGCAGAACGCCGATAACTGGGAGGTTGGTTTAGTCAGCCGTTACATGAATGCTGACGCGCCGAGCAAACCCGGCGATCCTGATAACTGGCACGACAGTTACCACGGCAATGCCATAACCAACACATTGAAAGCACTGGGTAACGTGCAGGCACTTTTCACGTGGAAAGTCGGCGCGACGCGTCTGGAGGAATTTCAGGATGCCGCGAACCTCACCGGGCGGATGTTTGCTTCCGAACCGTACGGCGAGGGATATTCCGGCACGGCGAAACCGGCGCCCGCGCTTGCTCTTGACGCGCTGGGCACTGCCGGCAAAATCCGCGTCGGTAACCTGACCGCGGGCAACAACGCGTACCTGGTTGCCGGTCTCGCGCCGCTGGCTACACCGTTCCCGCTCTTCGGCGGCAACATCTACGTTGAGCCATATGTGGTGTTTGGCCCCAACGTCGTCGGGCCGAAAGGCAATGTTGCTTTCACGATTGACTTCGTCGCGGCAAAAGCGCTCGGCAACTCCTT
>CAYIFE010000079.1:0-2919 GCA_964362605.1 uncultured Candidatus Saccharibacteria bacterium | reverse complement strand
TCAACCCTCCACCCAACCAACCAGTGCCAATGGCTCCCTCTACTACGACCAAACCACCAACAAATTCCGCTGCTTTGAGGGAGGCGCGTGGAAGGATTGTATCGGCGGAGTCGCTGGTTCTGGCTCACAAGGTTTCTTTCCGCTGTGGAACGGTACAGATACGCTTGGCAATTCTTCATTGCAAGAAACTTCAACATACCTTTTAACCCCAAAAGGGGTTCAAATCGGCCCACAGGGAAATGGTCACGGTATCTTATCGGTGGTGAATCCAACTGCTCCTGGCATCAGTTTCGATGCAGTGCAGGGTGATGTGCAAAGTGGTGCTGGAAACGCAATTTCCGGCAAACTTCTTGGCGGCACTGGTTATGCAATTTACGGATCAAACTTCACCGCGACAAAAAGGGCAGGGCGATTTGATGGTGATGTCCATATAATAGGAAAGCTCGGCATCGGCACCATACTTCCGCAAGAAACTATAACAATTGAGAGTGCCGTGCCTTCGCGTCCAACGCTCTTGATAAAAAGTCCTTACAAGACAGGAATTAACGTATCTATCATTGGGTCCGATCCTAATCCCGGTGTAGGAGCAGCAAATGATGTTATCCACGGCGAATCGTGGAGTCCAACGGGAAATGGCTACTATTTCCAAGGACACGTACCGACAAGCGGTGACGGGGTACATGTTACTATGATTAGCGGCTCAACAGGAGCTGGAATATATTCAAGAAATATCGGCTGTCTCGCCGGAAAATTCGAAGGTAATGTTGATATCAACGGCAACTTCAGTGTTAACGGCACCGTAAACGGCGTCGTCAAAAACTTCGTCATTGACCACCAGCTTGATCCGAAGAATAAGGAACTCGTTCACTCGTCACTCGACGGACCGGAAGTTGGCGTCTACTATCGCGGCACGGCAAAACTTTCCGGCGGCAAGACGACGGTAACTCTGCCCGCGTACTTTGAGAAACTTACGCGCAAGGAAAACAGAACGGTTCAACTGACCGCCAAAGGCAGTGAACCGTACCTCTTGAGTTACGAGGACATCAAAGACGGAAAGTTTGTTGTTCATGGAACTAAACTAAACGGCGAGTTTTCATGGGAAGTGAAAGCCGTGCGTTCTGACATCGCGCCGCTTGAGGTGGAACGCGCGAAAGCAGAATAAGAGGAATGTTTTATGAAGGTATTCCTTCGACAAGCTCAGGAGATAAAGTTCAGAAGATACGACAAGCTTAAGAGATAAAGTTCTCAAGAGATACTTTTTCACCGTAATGAGACCGCGCACGATCGCCATCGGTTTTATAGCGTCACTCATCGTCATCTCTGGCGCGACGGTTCTTAACGCTCACATCGCTTCCGCAACGCACGGCGGATCGGTCTTCGGCTGGCTGTGGGGCGGGATGACCGACGATTCGCTGGGTGGAGTGGGGTGGGTCAGTTTAAGCGACGAAAACCAAGCAAGTGACTTTGAGTACGGCCTCAACATTCCCACCGGTGACGGAGCGGTAACTGGCTACGCGTGGTCAAGTAATTTGGGCTGGATTGATTTTGAGCCATCCGCGCCGTTTCCCGCCGCGCCCGACTCTGGCGCACAGCGCGTCGGCAACAAACTGGAGGGCTGGGCGCGCGTGAGCTCAATCGCAACTGCAGAAGTGGCGAATAACTCCGGCGGCTGGAGCGGATGGCTCAAGCTCGCGGGGACAAATTATGGCGTTTCCATAAATCCCGCAACCGGCGCGCTCTCCGGCTTCGCGTGGTCAAACGAGCTCGGCTGGATTGATTTTTCCGGCGCGAGCATGGGTGCCCCGCCGGCCGGCGACGGACTGCCGACGGTAGACATCAAAGCAGACGGCTTTGACGGACCGGTTTCAATTCCTTTCAACACCTCCACCACGCTTACCTGGACGAGCACAAACACGAGCCAGAACTCGTGCTTTGCTTCCGGTGATTGGCTGGGCGCAAAGGCGTCGCAGAACACCGTCGGCGAGTCAACGGGCAATCTCACGGCGAGCAAAACATACACGCTCACCTGCACGAACGGGAACGGTTCCGCGAGCGACAGCGTCGTCGTAAACGCGGGCGCGCCGCCAGCGGTCGGCGACGTCAAAATTTTGCGCGTCGGCGACGACCTTACCAAAACCAGCGCGCCCGCGGGAACGCAAGCATGGGTGGGAGCACTGCCGCCGTCAAGCGCAAACCCGGCGGACTTTGCCGGCATCGCGGCAAAAGAATACATCGCTTTCGTAACGGACGCGCCCGGATTTTTTGAACTTGCCGGCACCTGCGCGTATCCAGTCGGCGGCGCGGAGTGTCTGGTCAGTTCGTTTGCGACGCGGCCGACCTGCGACAGTTTGCAGTGTCCGCTCGCCATCACGGTTGCCAAAGATACGGTGACGAAGGTTGCGTTCAAATACACGACCGTACCGCCGGCGGCGAAAGCGCCGACGTGCAAGATTTTTGCTGACCCGAAATCCGGTGATCCACCCCTTTCCGGCGCGCTGTTTTGGGCGACCACCGACAACCCGACCTCGTGCGAGACGTTTGGCGGATGGAGCGGCAATAAAAACATTTCCAGCGGCGCGGCGCCGTACGGGCCCCTCTCGCAAACGACCGCCTACGGCCTCAACTGTTTCAACGGAGCCGGTTCGGGCGGGTGCCTTGCCACCGTCAATATCACCGGTAGCAGTTTGACTCTCGGGGTCAACCTCTCCGCAAATCCTGCGAGCGGCGCCGCGCCGCTTGGAAACGTTGATATGACAGCGAGCGTGAGCGGCACCGCGGCCGGACTCATCCGCTACCGGTTTGACTGCCAAGACGACGGAATTTTTGACGCGGACGTAACCACCAACACCGAGCCGTACACGGCGGCAAACTTGTGCAGTTACGCGAGCGCGGGAACATACACCGCGCGGGTGCGTGTTG
>CAYIFE010000078.1:0-2960 GCA_964362605.1 uncultured Candidatus Saccharibacteria bacterium | reverse complement strand
TTCCCGATACGAGCTACGTCTACCGCGTGCGCGCGTACAATCAAGCCGGTGCGTCGGACTACTCGGGTACGCTCGCGTTCGCCACACCGGAGTTGCCGCCCGACGCACCTCCTCCCCCGCCACCGCCTCCTCCGCCGCCGCCTAAACCGCCAACTCCGCCCACCAACCTCACCGCGACGGCGATCTCTCAAACCGTCATCAAACTTTCATGGAACGACACGGCGGATACTGAACTCGGTTTTCGCATCGAACGTCGCAAACCAGGCAGCGCATTTGTTTCCATCGATACCGTAGGCGCCAACACCCAAGGGTACGACGATTTTTCGCTCGCCGCGGATACCACCTACGAATACCGCATTCGCGCATACAACGCTGCCGGCGACTCTGAATATTCCAGCATCGTTTCAGCAACGACGTTAGAAGAGCCGCCCATCAGCAACGACGCGCCGCTCTCGTTTACTCTCGGCCCCGAAGAGATCGCCTTTAACCACAGTGCCGATGCCTGCGAGCCGCTGGACGTTCCCGATGTCCACGCGAAAGCCGTGCGTATCGGCGGCACCCTCGCGCTCATCGCCGCCAACTCGGTGGGCAACTACATGATGTTTGGATCAAGCTTTGCCGATTTGAAAAAGGACTGCGCACCCGCGCTCGTTTCCGGCAAAAAGACGGATGCCGCATCATTTGACCACGAAGAATGGATCGCCTCGCTTTACGTGGAGGGATCAACGGTTCACGCGCTCGTCCACGACGAGTACCACGATCCCTTTTCCCCCGGCTGCAAGCAGGGCGATACGTCGGCGGGCAATCCGTGCTGGTACAACTCAATCACCTACGCAAAGTCCACCGACGGCGGACACACATTCACCCAACCCGCAAACCCCGATCACCTCGTCGCCGTGCCGCCGATGAAGTGGGACCCGACTGCGGGACTGCCGGAAGTGGCCAAGGGGATCATCGCTCCGCCCGCTTACGGCTACTTTGAACCGAGCAGCATCGTCAAAGGCAAGAACGGCTACTACTACAGCATCTTCTTCGCCGCGCTGCCGGTGGGCGAAAACGTCCTCTCCGCCACTTGCCTCATGCGTACCGCAAATATCGCCAATCCCAACAGCTGGATGGTCTATAACGGCGGCAGTTTCAACGTGCCGCTCGTCAATCCGTATGTGAGCGAACCCGCCAACCCGCTCGCCTTCGCCTGCTCGCCCGTCGGAGAGAACACCCTGCTGGGTCTGCACGGATCCTTGACGTACAACACCTATTTAAAAAAGTATGTACTCGTGGGAAACAGTGCATTCCCCAACGCTTCCGGCAAACCTATTTGCGGTTTTTACCTCGCGCTGTCTGACGATCTCGTTACGTGGGGCACGCCGAAGCTCGTGCGCACCGCGCCGTCACTGTTCTCCTATTGCGCCGATCAAACCGTCGCTGGCATCGCGTATGAATCAAATCCCTCGCTCATTGACCACGACAGCACGGACGCAAACTTCACCAACGCGGACAACACGTTCTACATCTATTTCACGCGCAACATTGACGGTCTGCTCAACCGCGACCTCGTCCGCGTGCCGGTGACGATAACAAAATAGGTTTCTACAATCGTCTAAACAGCGGTTCGCCTATCGCAGAATATCCGGCTTTAACTTTTTCGCTTCCCCCTCAAAAAATTGGCGCCATGTAGCGTGGTCAAGCGGTTCAACCATGCGCGGATAGTCACGGACATCGGCCGCCTTTGCAAATTGGGTTCCGAGCTGGAGCGGGTCAATGGGTGTATCAAACTTTATCCGCGCCTGCTTGATCAATTCACTAAGGTTCATCCCCTTTTGCCTCACGAGGAAAAAGAGGTCAATGTAATCGCGCGCGACGGAGCGCTGATACACCGAAAAGAGCTTGTTGACGGCAATGTCGCGCACGCTGTCCATGCTCACGCCGTACTCATTTTGTGCCTGTTTCTCAACGGGCGCGAACGGAAAATAGGTGAATTCTGTCTTGACAACTTCGCCGTCAGAAAACGCGAGGAAATAGAGGTTACGGTTGAAACTGCTCTGGTAGTCCACCGTTTTGATGGAAAGCCCGGCTTTGAGCGTTTCAAAAAAACTGGAGAGGGAAAACGGATCAACCTCTTGCTCGGAAAAAAAGTCCAAGTCCTCCGAGTATCGGTGAAACAGGTAAAATCCCGCGAGCGCGGTGCCGCCGGTAAGGTAAAACGAATCGGCAATGGCCTTGCTGCCACCGATCGCCTTAAGCAGGGTACTTTGTTTTTTTGTCAGCAGTTGTAGCGCCATAAAGAAGCAACGACAAAAACTTTCTGCGCGCGGGGTCAAGGTTAAGGGTCTCAAAGTGACGGCGCAGTTTTTGCTCTTCAATTTTAGCCCCGCGCAGACCAAAATTGATCAGCTGTTCCAATTGCCAGCACTCATAGGCGGCGGGGTCTTTCTCAAGTTCTTTGGTGTCCGTTGACCAGTTGTACATGCATACATTATACCACACTCACAACCGCTTAAACAGCGGTTCGCCTTTGGTGATGGCAAGCGGCTTAATTTCGGGCGTGCGCAAGTCGGCAAGAGTAAAACCAAAGCGTTTGACGATTTCTTCGGCAGTCGCCGGCAGAAAGATTTCCAGCAGGTTCGCGATGTTCAAGATGAGAGATGAGAGATCGGCGAGGATCGCTTGTTGCTCCTCCCCCGCTCTCTCCCACACCTTCGTTTCGTTCACATAACCGTCGCCAGCCGCGATTAACCTCCACACTGTCTCAATAGCATGGTCAAAGCGATACTGCTCTAACGCGGTTTTGATCTCTTGCTTCACGCCCGCGACGAGCGGTTCAAACCGGCCGCTCGCTTTCGTGATGTCAGTAAGATTTACTTTCTGTGCCAGCGTGGTCACGCGCTGGACAAAGTTGCCCAGTCCGTTGGCAAGATCGGCGTTGTAGAGTGTTTTGAATTTCTCGTCGCTATAATCGC
>CAYIFE010000077.1:0-3041 GCA_964362605.1 uncultured Candidatus Saccharibacteria bacterium | reverse complement strand
AAAGTTCCCGCCTATTCTGGTCAACATGATAGAAGTGGGAGAGAACACCGGCAACCTCAACGAGAACCTTAACTACCTCGCCGAGTACTATGAAAATGAGGTGGACGATTTCGTCAAAAACCTCTCCAGCATCTTGGAGCCGATCCTACTGCTCGTGATGGGCGGTATCGTCGGTTTTATCGCGCTCTCGTTCATCACGCCCATTTATCAGCTGACGAGGTCCATTGGGTAATCCGAATATCTAATGATCAAAGTGTTCAGAATTATCGTACTGGATTATCTGGTCAAGCCAGATAATGACACTAGTTATCCCCATACCTGTTTTTGCGCGAGCAAACTCCGGCGGGAATCCAGCACTTTCGTATGATTTTGTATTTCACGGCAAAAAGCAATAACCGTCGCGGGGTGACGCTCATTGAAACGATCATCAGCGTTTTTATCCTTGCGCTCGTCGCATTCAGTTTGTACCGCGCCCTGCTCATCCTGATAAATATCTTGAGCGAGTCGGAGCTTCAGATAGCGGCCACGACCATTTCAAACGAACAGATGGAAATAGTCCGCAACATGTCGTATGCAAAAGTGGGCATCGCGGGAGGCATTCCGGACGGAGTCATTCCCCAGACAAAAACGATCATAAAAAACGACCGGAGATTCCGCGCCACATTTGAAGTGCGCAACATTGACGACCCGTTTGACGGACTCATAGAAGGAACGCCGGCCGATCTCGCCCCCGCCGATTACAAGCTCGTGGTGATAGAAATATTTTGTGTCAGTTGCGGCAATGATCGGGTTTTTACGTTCAACAACATCGTCGCGCCCAAGGAACTGGAAACCGCCACTGGAAACGGCGCGCTCTTCGTGCAGGTAATAGATGCCAGCGGCAATCCCGTCTACGACGCGCACGTGCAGGTGACCAACGGCGCGGTAAATCCGCCGGTCGCCGTTTCCGATTCAACCGACGGGAGCGGGTTTCTCAAAATAATAGACGTGCCGCCGTCGGTGCAAAAGTACCACATCACCGCCGATAAGGTGTACTTGTCCAAAGATCAGACATACGCGACGAGCACGCAAAACCCCAACCCCCTAAAGCCCGACGCGACCGTCGCCGTGCAAAAAGTGACGCAGGTGACCCTCGCCATTGATTGGACGAGCTCACTCGACGTGTCCGCGCTCACGCAGACCTGTGCGCCGGTTCCCTCCGTTCCGTTTACGGCAACCGGTGGCAAGCTCATCGGCACGGCGCCCGACGTGCTCAAGTTCAGCCAGAGTTATGTATCTGATGCGAGCGGGGTCAAAAACATCGGCGGTCTTGAATGGGATACCTATAACCTGACACTGGGTACCGGCAACTATCTTTTAAGCGGCACCATCCCGCTTCTGCCGATTTCGCTCGCGCCGAACACGAATCAAAACGTCAAACTGGTGCTCAAAACAAAAACTCCCAACGGCGTGCTGGTGAGCGTCCAAGACGGCGTAACCGGCGTGCCGCTTGAGGGCGCGAACACGACGCTCTCGGGGACGTCTTACAATAAAACGCTCGTCACGGGCAGGGGATTGTTGGGCCAAACCGATTGGAGCGGCGGCGAAGGGCAGGAAGTGTTTTCTGACGCGGCCAAGTATTTTGACCAGGACGGCGGAGTTGCCACCACGGCGCCTGCCGGCATGCTTACCCTCACCGCATCGTCAACAAGCCCCGGCGACTATCTTCCTGCGGGTGTTTTGACCTCTTCTACCTTTGATACCGGCAGTGCGAGCACCTTTTATCAGCTCATTGGAGCGCCGGAAAGCCAGCCGGTCCAAACCGGCGCCGACAGCGCGCGGTTCCAGCTGGCCACCGCCCCGACCGCGGAGCCGGCGAGCTGGAATTTTGTCGGCCCCGACGGCACGCCAAGCACGTTTTTCACGCCAACCGCTTCAACCACGAACGCAGTCCATAGCGGCGACCGCTACTTCCGCTACCGCGTGTTTTTACAGACCGCCGATACGGCGTTCACGCCTGGCGTTGCCGATGTCTCCCTCGTTTTCAAATCATCATGCGTGCCGCCCAGTCAAGCGTTCTTTGATGCGGTGCCGACCGGCGGTTACACGCTGACCGTTTTAAAGTCGGGCTACCAGAGCGCGAGCGAACCGGTGACGGTTTCCTCGCTGTGGCAGGAGCAGGTTATTGCCCTTGATCCGATCCCATGAACACACAGAGAAAAGGTTTTACGCTCATAGAACTGCTCATCACGATGGCGGTGCTCATCAGCGTCGCTGGCGGCATATTTGCGGTTCAGAGGGATTTTCTCTCCGCCAACCGGTATCTGGAAGACACCCTGCTTGCCCAGCGCGAAGCGCAGGCGGTCATCACCGGCATTGTGTATGAGATCCGGACGGCACAACAGTCGGGCGCGGGCGCCTATCCTATAGAAAAAGCCGAACCGGATTCGTTTGCGTTCTATGCGAACATAGACGGCGACAGCGCGCGCGAACGGGTACAGTATTTTAAAATAGGGAATGTGTTGCGCAAGAGCGTGGTACAGCCCACGGGGGATCCGCTCACCTATGCCACGACCAGCGCGCCAGAAATGGTTTCAGCGGTGCTCTACGATATGATAGCAAGCACGACCGCGCCTCTGTTCAGGTACTATGATAAAGAGTATGCCGGCACCACGTCGCCGCTCGCCGCGCCGGTTGACGTTTCAAAGATACGCATAGTTGAGATAACGCTGATCACGGATAGGACGCCGTCACTGCCGCCTCCGCCGGTGGTCACCTCCAGCAAAGTTGAGATAAGGAATTTGAAGGACAACCTATGAGAGTAATCGCGAAGGGAAGCACGCGGGGGTCGGTGCTTATTCAGGTGCTGGTGTTTACCGCGCTTTCCGCGGTGGCGCTGACTGCGCTCGTGCATCTGGCGATATACAATCTCGGCGCTTCCGGCCGCGGTTATTATTCCGAACAGGCATTTCAAATTGCGGAAGGTGTGATAGAGTACTACCGCTGGCATCTCGCCCACGCGCCGCAGGATTTTACCAACGGCACGGGCGCGCCGGGGCCGT
>CAYIFE010000076.1:0-3190 GCA_964362605.1 uncultured Candidatus Saccharibacteria bacterium | reverse complement strand
TCACCGGTTATGGCACCGGCGCTATTATGGCCGTGCCCGCGCATGATGAGCGGGATTTTGAGTTTGCAAAAAAATATCAGTTGTCGTTGCGGCAGGTGGTTAGGAAACCAAATGCGCCGATACGTAGCTATGTAATGGGCGCAAAAAGTATGTCAAAAAAAGATTTTGAAGCGATTGGCGTGCTAGTGCATCAAATCACCAAAGGAGGTGACTATGAAGTTGAAATACCTGCGAGCGCGGTCACTAGGTTTGAGTCGTTTATTATCGAAAAGATGGAACCTGGTTTTTGGAATGAATATATCGGCAAAGATATTGTTTTTATCTTTAAGCACAAAAACGGAAGTGTAGAGCGTCTGGTATTGGACGATAAGAATATCGAAAGAATCGACAAGCTTGCTTGTGAATTCAACAATCAAACATACGATCCAAAAGACCTGGGCAACTATATTAACGGAGCGATGGCACAAAATTCATGGTACAAGTCGATCATTGTGCATAGTGAACAAGGTACGTTGATTAACTCAGGCACATTCTCTGGAATGGATTCTGAAAAAGCACAAGCTGTGATAACAAAATTCGTCGGCGGTACGAAGAAAGTGCAGTACAAACTCCGCGATTGGGTGTTTTCCCGCCAACGCTACTGGGGCGAGCCCATTCCGCTCATCCACTGCGAGAAATGCGGTTGGGTGGCAGTATCGGAAAGAGATTTGCCCGTCACATTGCCGTCGCTTAAAAACTATCAGCCTCGCGAAGATGGCCAGTCGCCGCTGGCTTCGGTTGAAAAGTGGGTCAATGTGGAGTGCCCGAAATGCAAGGGGCCGGCGCGGCGCGAAACCGACGTGATGCCCAACTGGGCGGGCAGTTCGTGGTACTACATCGGCTATTGCATAGCCGAAAATATCAGATCACAAGCGCCAATTTCCAAACAATTTTCAAGTTCCGATGTCCAGAACAAGTTAAAACGCTGGCTACCGGTAGATTGGTATAACGGCGGGATGGAGCACGTCACGCTCCACTTGCTCTACTCGCGGTTTTGGAACCGATTTCTGCACGACATCGGGGTTGTGCCGGTTGCCGAGCCATACCAAAAGCGTACCGCGCACGGATTTATCCTGGGCGAGGGCGGAATAAAGATGTCCAAGTCAAAGGGCAATGTGATAAATCCTGATGCGCTGGCACAGGAGTTCGGTGCCGATGCCCTGCGCCTCTATGAATTGTTCATCGGGCCGTTTGACCATGCGGTGGCGTGGGACCAGCGGGGCATTTTGGGAACCAGCAGATTTTTGGAAAAAGTGTGGAACATCGGCACGGAGAAAGTCATGTTCTCAAGTTCTCAAGAACATTGGAATAAACTATTAGAGCGGTTACTGCACAAAACCATCAAAAAAGTTACCGAAGACATTGAGACGATGTCGTTTAACACCGCCGTCAGCGCGATGATGATCTTTGCCAATGAATGCGCGCGTGCTGAAGTCGTTCCTGCGGCGGTGTGGAAAAAGTTTCTGTTCCTCCTCGCCCCGTTCGCACCGCACATCAGTGAGGAGCTGTGGCAGCGGTTCAAACTAAAAACTGCAAACAAGTTATCAGTTCACGCCCAGCCCTGGCCCGCGCATGATGATCGCCTTACTCAAGACGAAATGTTTAACCTGATTGTGCAGGTGGACGGCAAGACGCGCGAGCGCATCAGGGCGCAAAAAAACATTTCCCAGCCGGAGGCGGAAAAGGCGGCGCTCGCGCATGAAAAGATCAAGACGTTTTTAAACAACAGAAAAGTTGCTAGAATTATCTTCGTGCCCGGGCGGCTGATCAACTTTGTGACGCATGAATAAGGGATTCGTCATTGCCATCTTTGTCGCCGTCATCATCGTGTTCTTTTTGCTGTACGGCAATTTAGGGCTTATCAACCCGTTCCAGAATGTTTCCTTTGTCCCGCCGCCGGCTCCGCAGACCGGTGGTGTGCCGAGTACTATTTCGGGTAACCCAACCCCCGCTCCGATCCCCAGTCAAAACCCGTCCGCGCCCAAATATACCAATATCCCCAAAGGGTTCGCCGAGAGCGATCTCTCGCCCTATTACGAAAAGATCACTATCAGTTATGTATCTCCGCTCACCGGTGCGTTCGGCGGAAGTGCCGGATATTCAGAGGTGAGCATCAGCGCCTACAATCTGGGCAGTGGAGAAAAAGTTGACGTGACCGGTTGGAAAGTAAAAAGCAACAAGGACAGTTTTATCATCCCGCAGGCCATAGACGTGTTTCCGCCAACCAATCCGGAAAACGCGGTCGGCGACGTGCGGATACAAAGCGGGGAGCGCGTGCGCCTGTTTTCCAGCGATTCAAAAACCGGTTACAACTTCCGGCTCAACCAATGCACGGGATTTTTCAAGTCAAGCGTGCCGGCCACGCCCAAATCATGTCCTTCCCTTATCCAGTCGGATATTGCTACGCTCTCGGGCCAGTGTCAGTCATATTTGTATAGTTTGGGAAGCTGTCAGATGCCGCCCTCCAATCCGCCGGTATTCTACTCCGATACGCAGTGCTACGATGTGCTTGCCAAGATAAATTACCAGGGCTGTTACGAAAAAAACCACGCCGATAAGAACTTTTTGAGCAACGAATGGTGGCTATGGCTCGGCAAGTACGGCCAGCCGCAGATCAACATTCTTGACCCGCTCCACGACCGCGTACTGCTCTTTGACGGCAAGGGGAAACTGGTGGATGAATACATTTATTAGGAGTAATCGCAAATAACGCGAATGTGGGAGGTAATATCGCGAATAGAGAGACGCTATTTTCGTTCCGCAAGCACTGCTTTCGCCTGGAACTGCTCCTTGCCGCGCAGGACCGTAAAATGGATGGTCGCGCCCACCTCCAGCTCTTCCAGAAAGTCCTGGATGGTGCGCTCTCCCGTGAGTTTTTCTCCGTTGCAGGAAACGATGATGTCTTTTTCGCGCAGGCCGGCTTTGTCCGCGGGACTGCCGGGAACAATGGCGTGGCCGTGCGGCGCGCCGCTCACGATGAGCGCGCCGCCGTCTATGGGCAGTTTCATTTTTGATTTCAGTCCATCATCTATCATCACATAGCGCAGGCCCAGCAGGGGCCGGCGGATGCGCCCGAAGAGTTCCATGACGTGAAAAACGCGCTTGACCGCGTTTATCGGTATGGCGAACCCGAGGTTTTGCGCGCCGGCGA
>CAYIFE010000075.1:0-3193 GCA_964362605.1 uncultured Candidatus Saccharibacteria bacterium | reverse complement strand
CCATCTTGCGGCTGGCGGTAATAGCAGAATCGAGCTGGCGAATGGTGCCGGCGGCAAGGTTGCGCGGATTGGCGAAAGTTTTTTTGCCCCCCTTTTCCAGTTCGCGGTTGATGCGCGCGAAGTCTTTTTTTGTCAAAAAGACTTCGCCCCGCACCACCAATCGCTTCGGAGCTTTCTTGGCAAGGCGAAGAGGAATTGCTTCGATCGTTTTCAAATTCTGCGTGACATCTTCCCCCACCGTCCCATCCCCGCGCGTTGACCCCTGCACGAACAGGCCGTTTTCATAGACGAGCTCAATAGCAAGGCCATCAATTTTTGGCTCGCAGTAAAATTCGGGTTTCACCTCGCGGCCGAGAAAATCGTTTAACCGCGTAAACCACGCGCGCACGTCGTCTTCGCTAAACGCATCGGTGAGCGAAAGCATCGGGCTCTCGTGGCGCGCTTTCTTGAACTCCGCGAGCGGTTTGCCCGCCACCCGCTGGGTGGGCGAGTCGGGCGTTACCAGGTCGGGGAACTGTTGCTCGAGGTCGAACAGTTCTTTTTTGAGCGAGTCCAACGCCTCGTCGCCGATGAGCGACTTGTCCTCTACGTGGTACGCGTAGCGATACTTGTCTATCGCCGCACGCAGGTGTTCAGTTCTGTCTTTAGCAGTTTTTTTGTCCATATTCCGTTTCCTAACCTAGTTCTCCACCCTTCGTCCCTATGATCCAAATTTCAACGCCCTCGTTGACCGTCCAGCTCTTCCGGTTGATTTTACTGCTTCCAGCGCGGCGGCGTTTGCAGCTTCAGGCACGATCGTAAGTTTGTACGTCGCATCGTTGTAGAAAATCGGCAAATCGCCCCCGGGCGCTTCCTGTTTCGCAGCTTCGCAAAATACATTGGTAAAACTGTCTTCGTCCCAATTGTCGGGAATAAACAACTCATCCCCGTTGCACCGGAATACGACAAACAATCCCCGCTGTAAACCCGCATCGGCGGCAAATGTCGCCCGGATGGAATCGGCGACACTGCCGACCCTGCCAAGCTGGTAGACGGTGAGCAGGCCCGCAATAACGGTCGCGCTCAAAAACACTGCCGACATCATGAGCACGGTAATGAGCATCACTTGGCCTCGTTTATGCGTCATAGGTTGAGCGCGCTTACCGTCGTCTGCAAATTCGTTTGCGCGCCTTTTGTAGAGGGACCCGGCGCACCGACCGACAGCGCGATGGTGATGCGCGGCGGCCACGACGAGCCAAACGAGCTGAACTGACTCACGATATAAAATTGCAATGACGCCACAACTACTCCTTTGGCGGTAAGCGGCAGATATACGTAATGGTTTTCCAGCGAGTCGCATACTGACGGCAGAGGATCGCATACGCCGCGCTCAACGGCAAAACCGTTTTTGCGATAGACAACCGTTTCATCACTGGCATTGGTAAAGCGAATGGCATCGCCGGATGCGGCGAGCACGTTGGCCGGCATGATGGTAAAATCGCCGCCCGTGCGCAATTCGCGGTACATTTGCTCCAGCGCCGAACTGGCGTTATCGTTGGCGAGCATGAGCGCGACGGTCGCCTGCTGATTGCGCAAGCTGTTCACGAAGATGTTTGAGACCATGCCGATGACCACGATGAACACCCCCATCGCCACCAAAAGCTCAACGACGGTGAAACCCCTCTGCAGTTGTGAGTTGTTTTTCATAACGGTCTCCACGGTAAAAAGTGGTCCTGCGCCGCGACCATAAACTGCCCGCCGCGGCTGGCCCAACCGACGGCGGAAATGACGCGAAAATCAAGGTTCGCTCCGGCCGGCACCGACGCGAACTCCAGCGGAATATCCACAATGACAACGCGCTTGAATTTGGTCGGCTGGTTTGCCCCTCCTGCCGGCTCATAGCTGTACAAACCGGTGCCGGCATCAAAATTGAGAAATTGCAGATCGCAATCGGCAAAGAGTGTGCGCATAGCGCCCTGCGTCGGCTCGCCGCCGAGCGGACAACTCACGGCATTGTGGTTAACGAGATCGCCGTCGTCGTAGTCAATTTCGTATACTTCGTATACCTTATTCGGATCCGCCACAAGCTCAATTTTTTCCGGACCGACAAAACCGTAGAATTCATGTTCGCCCGCATGGTTTTCGACGGTCGCAATAAAACTGTGGTCAAACATATTGCGCACCAGCTCAATCCCCTCTGCGGCCAGATAGCTCGCCGTGTACTGTTCGGACGTAAGCCGGTTGATGGCCAGCGAGCGCGAGATGAGGGCAAAGATGCCGAGCAAACTCACCACCACGATAGAAATCGCGACGATGAGCTCAATGATGGTCTGGCCCTTCCGGTTTTGGCTGTGAAATACGAACATGTGCGAAATATATGAAATTGGGGATTACTCTATGCTGATCTGTCCTATTTTATTGATGACAAACTTCGTCGTCCGCGAACCGTCGGCAAGCGTGAGCGTGAACGTCAGTTCATTGGCTGTTGCCTTTCCGTTGGCATAGAACGACGTTTTTGGATCCGGCGGAATGAAGACCGCATCAATGGGCAGAGCCGCCGGCACGCCGTCAAACCGGAAATCGGCAAGTCGGACGCTGTTTTGCCCAAACAAAATCTGTTCAAACGCTTCCGGAAACGTATCGGGAGTGAAACTGGGAACATAACCGGTCGCCGTGCTGGTTGCCGTGCATTTGCCATCCAACGCCAGCATATCGCGAAAGAGCACATACCCGTCCTGTTCAAAATGTATGCCCCAACCGCAAATCTTTTCCGTTGACTCGGTCGGTTGATAGCCGGGAGAAACGACGACACTCGGCTGGAAGGTGTCTACCGCATACGATTTTGCCCGCGAAAGCGCCGCGGCGAGCACCGCCTGTTCCTTAAAAAAGACGATCTGTTTCTCGCTCGTGCGCGAATAGGAAAGAAGTATCGCCGCGAGAAAAACGGTGATGCCGACCACAACCACGGTTTCAACCAGGGAAAATGCCCGGCGGCGTGCGTGCATAGAATACGGACTCCCTTAAAAGATCCGGAAGTACGCGTTCATGATCTGCTGGCCGAAGAACACCACCAGCACGGTCCCGAACACCATGAACGGTCCGAACGGAACGCTTGATGCGAGCGTTTTTGTACGCCGCACCAGTACTAGTATACCCCACAGCGACCCCAGTATGAAAGAAAGCAGGCGTGCGAGCACGGTGTCCGGCCAACCGC
>CAYIFE010000074.1:0-3241 GCA_964362605.1 uncultured Candidatus Saccharibacteria bacterium | reverse complement strand
CTCGCAGGGCGGGTAGGACTTGGCCTAGCGGCCCGGAGCGCACGCCCGAGAGGAGGGCGGAAGGGCGAGCTATCGGTTTTATGTCGTGAGGGAATAGGTGTGAATAACTTATCCCCGTTTTTGGGGTGCCCGAAGGGAATCGAACCCTCATCACCGCTGCCACAGAGCGGCGCTTTACCACTAAGCTACGGGCACCATCTGACGATTACAACGTACTACAGTTCTGAAAACTTTTCAAAAAAAGAAGATGCCCGCCGGAACCGTTTCGCGCGTGAGCGCAAAACAAGTTCCGGCGGGCATGGCGGCGCTAGTACGAGACCAGCGCCGCGAGCGCCGCGGTGAGCACCATCGCCAGCAGGGCGAGGGCGACCACTCCGCCAGCCACCGAGCGCGCGGCCTCACCCGGCGCACCGGAGACGACGGGCGCGCGGAACACGGCGGGCGCGGGCGCAACGACCTCCGCGGTGGAGAGCACCGCCATGCCGGGGCGGGCCGCCGCGGCCGAGCGCAGCTCCTGCTCGCGCTCGTAGTCGCCCCGGGAGATCAAGAAGTTCCCCCGGAAACGGTCCGCCCTCCGGTGGCGCCGATCGTGCCTGTTGTGGCTGTCGATCCGCCGAGCCGGAACAAACACCAGCCCGTTGCCGCTGTGAGCCGTGCACGGCTCGCAGAGAAACGACACCCTTCGGTCCATGATTCCCTCCCTTTAGGGATTTGGACGAGGAAGAACGCATCGCCGCACGCGCAGCGATGCGCATATGCTAGCATATCAATCCTATCTCGTCAAGTGCCGCGGGTCAGAATCGAACTGACGACTCTACGCTCTTCAGGCGTAAGCTCTACCACTGAGCTACCGCGGCAATTTGTGCCCTTTCTCCCAAAAAACCAACTCCCAGTGTAGCGAAACAGTCGGATTTGGGCAATAGCAGAACAGTTTTTGGTTTGGCCGTAAAATTTTCAATAGTTATCCACATGCAACGGCACAAAGCGCGCTCGCGTGAAGGACGCTTTTAAGGATAGAATGAGGGTACCTAAAAACCTATGAAGACCAAAACCGTTTCTCGCGCAGTGCGGAATGTGACAGTGGAGAAGGTCCTGACCGGCCGGCAGAACATTCGGCTCGCCCGCCTGTTCACCAAACCCGGCGTGCATCCGTTTGATGAGATCACGTGGGTGAAGCGCGACGCAGTCATCGGCAAGGGAGACGGCAAGGCCTTTGAACAAAAAAACGTTGAGTTCCCGGATTTTTGGTCCGCCAATGCCATCAACATAACCGCGTCCAAATATTTTCGCGGCAAGCTGGGCTCTCCCGAGCGTGAGAGGAGCGTGAAGGACATGATCGCGCGCGTGACAAAGACCGTTCGCGCGTGGGGCGAACGCTTCGGCTACTTTACGAGCAGTTCGCAGGCGCACATTTTTGAAGACGAGCTCACACACCTGCTCGCGTACCAGAAAGGATCGTTCAACTCGCCGGTGTGGTTCAACGTCGGCGTGACCGAAACCCCGCAATGTAGTGCATGCCAACCCTATCGGGCACGCGTGAGCACTCCTGGTGGGTTTTATCAGATTGGAGAAATCGTCGAAAAAAATCTTGTCGGCTTGCCCGTATATGATTCTTCCGGACTAACGAACATTGTCGCGGTCAAGCGCAATGGCGTAAAGAAAGTACATAAAGTCATCTTGCGAAATGGAACATATGTTGAAGCTACCGGCGACCATCTTGTCCGCGCCGTTCGTGAACGGCGGACGACGCCGGCATGGTTCCGCGTTGACGAACTCACGGCCGGTATGAGACTGCACCTCTATCCGCGCCGAGGGATTTTGAATACCACCGCAACACTGCCGGCCAAGATAGCAACTACCATTCACACCTCGGTCGGAACAACTGCCACACAGCTTTTTGCTTCAACTGTTACTACCGTCACTCAACGCGAGGAGAGTGAGGCTGCCCTCGCTGGTTGGTTGCAAGCCGATGGTTTCGTCGGCCAATACGCACACGGAACAAATCGTTCTCTCACCATTGAGTTTATCGCTGTCACCAAAGAAGAAGAGAACTGGATCCTTTCACACCTAGACATCGTATTCCCCGCTGTTCACCGAAAGGTCAGAGTGACACATACAAAGAAAGGTACACCGATAACCCGTATACGGCTCTATGGGGTCTCTTTGGCACCCTTTGTAGCAAAGTATGGCCTTGCACAGCGCAGACAAGCTATTCGCGTCCCTGAACCGCTGTGGCAATCAACACCGCCGACCATCGCTGCCTATGCAAAGAGCGTTTTTCAATCAGAGGGATATGTCACGCAAGACAAAAACTCTTCGAGGATTGCGCTTGCGACCATCAGCGAGCTATGGATGCGGGATCTCCAAGTTCTCCTCTATGGACTGGGAATTTATTCCCGCGTGCATCGGAAGAAAGAGCCTCGTGATGACCGCGAAGACCTGTTTGAACTGAGCATAAGTAACGGTAGTGAACGCAGGCGCTTTGCTGAGTCTGTGGGATTTATCAGCTCCGAAAAACAAGAAAAACTCAATCAAACTCTTGTCGGCGAATCGGAAAAGAATATCCCCGACCTCCGTGAGGAAGAGATAGTTGCTGTTGAGGCGGGCACATGTGAAGAGGTGTACGATATTCAAACGGTAAGCGGTGAGTACCTAAGTAATAATGTTGCCGTACATAACTGTTTCATCCTCGCCGCAGACGATACCATGCGTTCCATCCTTGAGTGGATAACCAACGAAGGGATGATCTTCAAGGGCGGCTCCGGATCGGGTATCAACCTCTCCAAGCTCCGCTCAAAGCGCGAATCGCTTTCCGCGGGAGGGAAAGCATCCGGCCCTGTGTCTTTCATGCGCGGCGCAGATGCGGTCGCGGGCATGATAAAATCCGGCGGCACCACGCGCCGCGCCGCGAAAATGGTCATACTCAACATTGACCACCCGGACATTCTTGAATTCATCCGCTGTAAGGCGGAAGAGGAAAAAAAGATCCAGGCCCTGCGCGCCGCCGGGTTTGACATGTCGGACCTCAACCACGATGCGTGGGGCTCCATTCAGTTCCAAAACGCAAACAACTCTGTGCGCATCACCGACGATTTCATGCGCGCCGCGGAAAGCAACGGACCGTGGCAGACAAAATTATTAGTCAGCAAAGAGACGGCTGATACGCACAACGCCCGCGACCTCCTGCTTGAAATAGCGCAAGCCGCGTGGGAGTGCGGCGATCCGGGCGTGCAGTTTGACA
>CAYIFE010000073.1:0-3262 GCA_964362605.1 uncultured Candidatus Saccharibacteria bacterium | reverse complement strand
GGGCAAAGGCAAACGCAATGCCGGAAGCGATCTCAACGAGAGGATACTGCCAGGACACGCTCGCGCGGCACCCGCGGCAACGCCCGCGCTGAAACACAAAACTGACCACCGGAATGAGCTCGTGCCACGCGAGCGTCTTTGCGCACTGACGACAGTGCGAACGGCCGCGCAGGCGCGCAAGGTCAAAGAGCTTCCCCTCTCCGCGGTAGCGGAACGCAACCACGTTCAAAAAACTGCCCAGCACCACACCGATGAGAAATAAAAACATCGTACTATATGCCATAGAAACATTCTATATTACCGACGCAGTAGGAGGGGTCGTCGCACGCCGGCAGGGGGATCAGATTTTTACCGCTGACACCGACGGGCAGGAGTTTGGCGACGATGGTGGAATCGTCAATGTCGTTTGCCAGGGCGCGGTGCGCCGTCTCCAGTTTCGCCGAGAGCACATAGCACTGGGCGCGCCCTGTGATGACAGCGGTGCCGGAAAACTCTCCCTGCTGAACGCTGTAGCCGTACTGCGGCCAACCGACGAGCGGGTTGCTGGGAATCTTGGTTACACCGATGCCCGCTTTTGCAAGCGTTGCGCCGAACTCGGCCCAACTGGCAGGGTTTTCTTCGCCGACCAGCCCGCCGACGCACGCGTTTGCCGCCACATCATACCCGCCCGGATACATGCCGCACTTGAGGTAGTACAGCTGGAGTGACTGCTGTACCTGCTTGAGGTCAGAGATGCGCTGGTCGTCGCGCGCGCTCTGCCGCACGCCCGTCAAGCTCACGATGACGACAGAGGAAAACAGGCCCATGATCGCGATGGCAATGAGAAGCTCAACGAGCGTGAACCCTTTGCGCATGGAAGCAAACGCGCGGGAAACCATTAGATGCCCAGACAGTAGTTGTAGGGATCGCTCACATCATCGCATGCAGGCGCGGGTGAAAAACCGGCGGAACTGACATCACTGTTATCCAGATCGCTTTTCAAGACCTGGTTGTCGCTCTCAAGCGTCGCGCCCAAAAGATACCGTTGGCCATCAGTGGTGGTTACGCTATATCGGTAGTTTTGGCCGGGGGCCGGATCGTTTGGGATCTGATTGGTGCCGATATTGGCGTTTTGAAGGATGGTCTTAAGTACGCCCCAATTACTAGGGTTGCTGGGATTGCATGCATCGTCTCCCGGATACCGGGCACACTTGTTGAAATACAGTTCAAGCGCCGCCTGCACGTTCTTGAGGTCCGCGAGGCGCCGCGCATCGCGCGCCTGTTTGCGTGCGCCGCCAAGTCCGACGAGAAGCGACGACGACAGAATGCCGATGATGGCAATGACGATGAGGAGTTCTATAAGGGTGAATCCTTTTCTCATATGCGTTTACCCTACCATACAAACTGACAAACTGCTATCCACAACGTACTCTTATCTGATAACTTGGATCAAGTTGTAAATCGGTAAGAGAATAACTGCAAACAGGAGTCCGACCATCACGCCGATGACCGTCATGAGCACCGGCTGGATAAGCTCCACGATGTTGCCGACCGTGTTTTCCACCTCGCGCCCGTAGAACGCCGCAATGCGGGTAAACATCGCGTCTATCTTGCCGGTTTGTTCGCCTACCGAAACCATTTGCGTCACGATGGGCGGGAAGTATTTTTCATGGCGGGAAAACGCGGTGGAAAGCAGATCGCCGCGCCGTATGCGTTCGGCAATGTCGTGGAGCATTTCGCGGTAGAGCGCACTGCCGGACGTGTGGCTTGAAATCTCTATCGCCTGGGCGATGGGAATACCGCCTTTGATGAGCACGCTGACGACTTCCGAAAACCGCGCCACATATAATTTACGAAAGAGCGAGCCCAACACGGGCGAGGTGACTATGATCTGATCAAACACCGCCTTGCCCTCGCTCGTGCGCAGGTAATCATACACAATGACCCCGAGCACCAGCAAAAAGATGATGACCGCCAGCCACCAATCGTTGATGAACGTACCGAGGCCGAGGAATATCCGCGTGATGAGAGGCAGATCAAAGTTCGCTTCTTCAAACAGCGGCGTTATCTGCGGAAAGACGAGCCCGATGAGGATCCCACCGACCGCAATGGAAAGCCCGACCACGAACAGCGGATAGATAAGCGCGTTTTTCACCTTGCCCATCAGCAAGAGCTCCTTTTCCAAAAAGTCGGCCAAATACCCCATTGCTTCCTCTACCCTGCCGGTGACCTCGGCGGATTGGATGAGGTTGACGTAGAATTCAAAAAACGTTTCGCCGTGCTTTGAGAGCGCTTGCGAGAGCGACAGGCCCGCATCAAGGTCCGCGGCCACCTCAAAAATAGCTTCTTTAAGAACGGGATTGGCCGCCTGCGTATAGAGCGACTTGAGCGCGTCGTGGATGGGGATCTTCGCTTCCAGCATCGTCGCAAACTGCCGCGTGAAGAGCGCGAGATCGCGCCGTTTGACGCGCCGGAAAAACACCATTACCGCATCGTACCAGTGCGGCACCTCCACCCGTTCCACGCTCAACACGAACAGTTCGTGTCCGGAAAGGATGCTCGCGGCACCGTCTTTGTTCATCGCCTCCACAAAACCGACCTGCAATTCGCCGCTTTTAGTCCGGGCGCTGTATCTGAATTTCATGGAGTAATCGCGAATATCGCGAATGAGAGAGCAAATAACGCGAATGGAAGATTGCTGTTCTCTTTCTTTTCAATTTGCATTATTCGCCAGTAATTAGCGTTATTCGCGATTATTAGTATACCCTATACCCTTTCTATGAGTATCCGCAGTTCCGCCGGGTTGAGCGAATACAGTTCGGCGTGGTCTGCGGAAATCTCTTTCCGCTTGGTGAGTGTTGCCAGCGACCGGTTGAGCGTGATCATGCCTTCCTGAAGTGAGGTCTCTATGACCAGATCTATTTGGTACGCCTTGCGTTCGCGGATGAGGTTGCGGACGGCGGAGTTGACGATCATTATCTCAAGCGCCGGTACGCGCCCGCCGCCGATGCGCGGGATGAGGCGCTCGCTCACAATGGCAACGAGGGTCGCCGCGAGCTGGCTGGTAATTTGCCCCTGTTGATCCGCCGGAAAACTGTCAATGATGCGGTCAATGGTCTGCGCCGCGGAGTTGGTGTGCAGGGTTGAGAATACCAAGTGTCCGGTTTCGGCCGCCGTCATGGCAGTAGCGATGGAACGCGGGTCGCGCATTTCGCCGATCATCACCACATCCGGATCCTGGCGCAGAAGCGACCGAAGCGCGTGGTGGAACGATGCCGTGTCC
>CAYIFE010000072.1:0-3326 GCA_964362605.1 uncultured Candidatus Saccharibacteria bacterium | reverse complement strand
AGAAATAGACGCCGCTTCCAACCGCGGCATAGACGAGATCCGCGAGCTCCGCGAAAGCGCAAAACTGATCCACGCCTCCTACCACTTCAAGGTGTTCATCATTGACGAGGCGCACCAGCTCACCCCGCCCGCGTTCAACGCGCTCCTCAAGATACTTGAAGAGCCGCCGGCACACGTTATTTTTATTCTGGCCACCACGGAATTTGAGAAGATTCCCCCCACGATCGCCTCCCGGGCCCAGCGATTCCATTTTCGAAAAGTGTCGGTTGTCGAAATAGCCCTCAAGCTCAAAACTATTGTTGCCGCGGAAAAGATGCGCGTAACCGATGACGCGCTGGAACTCATCGCGGCATCGGCCGAGGGGAGTTTTCGCGACGCCGAATCGCTCCTTGACCAACTCACCTCACTGGAGGAACGGGTAACGGTGGAATCAGTTGAAAAAATAATCGGTAAGGTGGGTTTTGCTCGCACGACAGCGCTGGCAGAGCTCATACTTGCCCAAAACCTTTCCGGCGCGCTCCAGTACGTCGCCTCTATCCAATCGGAGGGCTACAACATCATTGATCTTACCAAAGAGCTCATCCATTACCTCCGGCGCGCGCTCACCTTGCGCTACGACGCCGACATCGCGGGCCTCTTTGCCGGCGAACTGACGGAGCGCGAACTTACCGCGCTCAAAAAACACAGCGCCGGCATGGACGGTGCGACGCACGTTCCCCTGCTCAAATCGCTCATCCGCGCGTACGCGGACATGCGCTATTCCCCGTTCGCCTCCGTCCCACTTGAGGTCGCGCTGATTGAGCACTTGGCAAAAAAGTGATATGGCGTCAGAAAGTCCATTTCTTGAAGAGCTCTGGGAGCGCCGAGCACGCGAGGAACGTGCGGAATCGGAAGCCGATGACCGTTCGCTCGAAACCTATCTTTACCTGCGCGGAAAACTTGAAACGCGCGCCCACAAGGACAAACTGCTCGCAGAATTGCTGAACGATCTTGACCGTTCCATATGCGTCTTGCAAAAACACAGTTTGATGAAACACATCCGAAAGACGTTGAAAATGCCGATGAGTCCCGCCGGGGCCTGTTTTTTCTCCCTATGCCCAACATTCGCAACATAGCCATCATAGCCCACGTTGACCACGGTAAATCCACGCTCGTGGATGCTTTGTTGCGCCAATCGGGAACCGACTTGGGGAAACTCGCCACGCAGGAGATGATCATGGATTCAAACGAACTTGAACGCGAACGCGGAATTACCATTTTTTAAAAAAATGAGGCGGTGATGTGGAACGGGACAAAAATAAACATCATTGACACCCCCGGCCACGCCGATTTCGGCGGCGAGGTGGAACGCGTGCTCAACATGGCCGACGGCTCGCTTCTCTTGGTTGATGCGCAGGAAGGCCCGATGCCGCAGACGCGTTTTGTGCTCAAAAAAGCGCTTGCCATTGGCCACAAAATAATCGTGGTTATCAATAAAGTTGATAAGCAGAACGCCCGCGTCAACTGGGTGCTTGAAAAGGTCATAGAGCTCTTTATGGAACTGGGTGCCTCCAACGAGCAGATAAACTTCCCCATCGTCTACGCCGCCGGCAAGATGGGCAAAGCCGGCCATGAACCGGAGCTTGAGAAGATGACGGACATCAAACCGGTTTTTGAAGCGGTGATCAAGCACATACCAGCGCCCAAAGTCAATCCCGATGGACCACTCCAGATGATGGTCGTTTCCATTGCCTACGACAATTACAAAGGGCGCATCGGCATCGGGCGCATCTCGCAGGGGAAAATTAACAGTGCCCAGCCAATCGCGCACATCAGTCGCGACGGCAAAACAACAAAAACCAAAGTCACCGCACTTCTTACATTCGCCGGTCTGGCAAAAGTTGAAAGCACGCAGCTCGAAGCCGGCGATATCGGCGCAGTCGCGGGCATTGAAAACATACAAATAGGCGACACGATAGCCGACGCCGAAAACCCTGTCGCCCTGCCGCCCATTACCATTGAACAGCCGACGGTCAAAATGATCTTTTCCGTGAACAACTCCCCCTTTTCCGGCACCGAAGGCCAGTACTGCACCTCGCGCAATCTGCATGAGCGGTTGGAAAAGGAGCTTGATAATGACGTCGCACTGCGCGTGGCGACCGGAAAATCACCCGACGAATTCGTCGTGAGCGGGCGCGGAGAGCTCCACCTCGCCATTCTCATAGAAAAAATGCGCCGCGACGGATATGAACTGCAGGTTTCACGGCCGGAAGTGATATTTAAGGAAGTCCCTCCGGAAACCGTTCGGGATGCCGACAAAAATGTCGGCACCAAAATAATGGAACCCGCCGAGGACGTCTGGATAGAAGCGCCCGAGAAGTATTCCGGCGTGGTCATTGAAAAGATGAGCCGGCGCAAGGGTGAGCTCAAAAATCTCGCGGTTGAAAATGGCATCGCGCAGTTCCACTTTTTCATCCCCACGCGCGGACTCATCGGTTTTCGCAACGAATTTTTGATTGACACCAAAGGCACCGGCATCATCAACACGCTCTTTGCCGGTTACTTCCCGAAGTGGGAAAACATCGAAGCGAGTGCGCATGGCTCGCTCGTTGTCCATGAAGCGGGAACCTCAACCGCCTACGCGCTTCTTTCCAACCAAGAGCGCGGCGAAATGTTCATCGGCCCGGGCGTGAAAGTGTATGAAGGTCAAGTGGTCGGCCAAAATGCCAAGGCCGGAGACATCGTCGTCAACGTATGCAAAGCCAAACAGCTCACCAACTTCCGCGCCAAAACCGATGCGGTCACCGACGATCTCATTCCGCCGCGCGAACTTTCTCTTGAACAAGCCCTTGAATACATCGGTGACGACGAATTGGTTGAGGTGACGCCCAAATCTATCCGCCTGCGCAAGCGCGTTCTTAGAAATGCGTTAAGAAAATAAAGGTACCCAGAATTATACTTAATTCTGGATCTCGCTCACCTACTTTCGCTCGAACTGCGGAAGTGACACAATTATTTACGCTCCATAAAAAAAGTGGTAGGGTGATTGCGTTCTTGCGGGGTCGTCTAACGGCAGGACACCGACCTTTTCCTCCGAAGGAGGATCCGCCTTCGGCGGAGGAGTTCAATATTTTCTGCAGCGCTGGGGGATCGTCTAACGGTAGGACATGGGCCTTTGGAGCCCAGTATCTAGGTTCGATTCCTAGTCCCCCAGCGCTGCAGAAAATCCATGGAAAGGTTCGATTCCTTCCCCCGCAGGCCCTAATGAGCACAAAGTGAGAAGAAGGGCTGGGTCTCCTGAACAAAATCCGAACTTTTTTCCAACAAAATCCCGATGTGGAATGAAT
>CAYIFE010000071.1:0-3388 GCA_964362605.1 uncultured Candidatus Saccharibacteria bacterium | reverse complement strand
GTCGGTTTTCAACGTCCAGTCGTCCGGTCGTTCAATCGCAGGCAGGTCGTTTCCGAAAATAATGCACCCATCCCGCTCTTGTGCCGCCGCAAGGGCGAGATGGATGCGTTAACCCGTAACAGCCAGTATAGCCGCCCGCCTATGCCTGTCAAGACCTCTGGGGAGAAGCTGTGGACACTTGCCAAGACCGTAAAACCTGCGCTATACTGCCTTCACTATATATGAAGACCGACATCCATCCTCCCTACTATCCGGCCGCAAAAGTGAAATGCGCGTGCGGCAACAGTTTTACCGTAGGTTCCACCAAGCCCGAACTCCAGGTTGAAATTTGCTATAACTGCCACCCGTTCTACACCGGCAAGGAAAAACTTATTGACACCGCCGGCAAGGTAGAAAAGTTCAAGGCGCGGCGCGAGAAAGCCGGCGCAACCGTGAAGACGGTGAAGAAGCCGCGCCTCAAAAAACAGAGCACCGCGATCGTCGCAAAACAGTAGAAAACAACAACCCCCGCGTTCCGGCGGGGGTTGTTGTTTTTACGGCACGAGCACTTCCGAAGTCATGTTCGTTGACGGCAAACCCGGGAGCCGAAACGCGTTTACCCAGTCATAGGTAGAAACACCGGAAGTGGTGGTCGCATTGTCGGACCAGATAAAGTCGTCGTGCGCCGGGTCAACATCAACATTGGCGGCGGTGGTGGCAAAGGCATAGTTGCCAGCGAGCGGACCGGTGAAGTTGTCCGCGTTGTCGCCCTTCTTGTTCGTACCGGAGGTGTATGCCGCGTCTCCTTGCAGGTTCACCACTACGGTTGACGACGTGGCGCTCATGTTTGTAACCGTACCCGTCAGCTCAAAGAAGCGCACCGCAGCAGGAGGAACTTGGATCGCTTCTTTTATACTCGTTTGGCCAACCGGATTGAAGTAGACACCGTACAGGCCGCTACCTTCGTTGAATACGCCGCCGCTTCCCGTTGTACTCGCATTAAGGAGACCGCCATTGGCATACGCAGGATTTGAGAATCCACTGTCAGCATAGCCGCGCACCTGCAGGTTGGTGATCGCAAACGATGGCGCGCCAGAGGTTGAGGTCGCAATGTTGTAGGTGAACTTGTAGAGACCCACGCCACCCGTTGACGGCGCCGTCACCGAAAAGCGGTAGAGGGGGATGTTCGCATTTACCAGTTTGGTGCTCGGCAAGGGGAGTTTGGTCAACGTCGGTACTGCTTTAAAGATGCGCGCGCCTCCGGAGGGGGAGAGGGTTGCCGGCGGATTTATGGCACCGGGCGGATAGGCAAGCTTGAGACCCGATGCCTGGCCGATGCCGTAGGTGCCACTGCCGCTTGCGTCAAACGCCTGGTCGTCAATTTCAACGCGCAAGAGATGGCCCGGCCGCGCGCCGGACGAGGTGCCAATCGGGGCGATGTCGGTTTTGATGACGAGGTTTTTGTCGCTGTTTGCAAAAACGGTGAATCCATTCACGGTTGCGGTTGCCGTGTCCCCCGCAAATATTATGTTGTCGCCGACTTTTGTGCCCTCATACCACAGCGCCACCTTCACCAGATCCTGCGGCGTGTTGGAAGCGGTGCCCGCGAGCTTGAGAACCACCTGTTTCATATCAATTGACTCTGCGAAGGCGGTGAAACGGTAGACGGAGAGAACATTGTCGGTCGTGTTGGCGTTAACGAGCTGTACGGAAGGGCTTGATGAATCAAGGGCAATGGACAGGGAGCCGCTCGGGATAACCGTCATGGTTTGGCCGGGACCTTTATGCATGACAAGGGGAACAAACTGTCCCGAGGTTTGCCCGATGACGAAGATGACTCCCGTGCCGCCGAGTCCCAGGGCGTGCGTACCGAATGCGCCACTGGCAATGTCGCACGAGAGTGCAACCGGCTTTATCATGCCTTTCGGAACAATAAACATTTCATCAAAATGAAAAACCATGGATGTGGTGCTGGCGGAATCCGTAGACGGATCGCTGGCGAGTATTGTGTCGCCCGAATGCAACACACACGAGGTAAGGTCCTCCGGCTTGCCGCCGTCACCAACCGTATGCACGACGGGAATGCCGTTTATCGCCACATCTTCATTGAGCGTACTTCCGTCGAGCAGGTAGGTTGTAAACAAGAACTGCGACGTGCCCGCAACAACGGTCTGCGCGGGCGGTATCGCAGAAACAGAGATATCGAGAACCGATACGGCCGGCACGGTTGCGCTTGCCACATTTGAAGGCGGAGAGTCCCCCGCTGCGTTGGTGGCTTTGACGCGGTAGAAATGTTCATCGGTCGACGGTACGCTCGTGTCTGTAAATGACGTTTGGTCCAGTTCGGTGCCAATAAAGATCGCGAAGAAGTTTATGCCATCGGTGCCGCGCTCAACGATAAAACCGCTCTCGTTGTTTGAGTTATCCTGCCAGTTCAACGCGATCGTCGAGGTGGCAACGCCTGCCGCCGTAAGATTCGACGGCGGAAGGGGAATGGTAACCGGTGCCGCCACGACGTTTGAGTAGAGCGAGGTACTGCCTCCATAGAATGCGGCCACCCGATACCAGTACGCCTTGCCCGGCTCAATCGTGTCAACGTAAAAGCTTACATTGGCTTGGGTCAACGCAATTTCGGAAAATCCGCTCGCGGGACCGGTAGCACTGCGTTCAACTTTGAATCCGCGTTCGTCGGTTGCGTTGTCCTGCCAGATGAGGGCAATGGTCGTCGGGTTCACCATACCAAGCATGAGGTTGGTCGGCGCGTTGGGCGCGGGCGGGGTAGTCAGAGAAATTACATTTGAATATGCGGAAACGCCGGAGGCGTTGGCCGCGGAGACGCGGTAGTAATAGGTGGTCGCGGGAACAACCGTTTCGTCAAAAAAACCCGTGAGGTTTGCGCCGATGCTGGCCAGGTGCACAAAGTTACGATCTGTCGGACTGCTGCGTTCAATGGCAAACTTCCCTTCATCATTGGAATTATCCTGCCACACGAGCAAAACCTTTGTCGCCGACACCGCGACCCCGACAAGGTTGGATGGCGGATTGGGAGGCGGCAAGGGGGCCGCTATCCCTCGGGAAACCGCTGCAACGGCGAACAGGCCAACAACCACGGCACTTCCTATCACCCCCACCCGCTGTATGGTAGTCATAATGCCACCAGTATTGTCCCCGGCCGGAGAGAATGCAAGTGTGGCTAGAACACAAAAAGGGCCCGCCGGAGAGGGCGGGCTGGTTGCTGCGAACGCGCGGTTTTCAGCGCACGCGGCCGGTTTTTTCGTAGTGGGCGAACACCGGCAGCCACGTGCGGCGATAGCAGGCGAGGAACACTTCGTCCCACAGCTTCCCGTTGCGGAAAAACTGCTTGCGACGCCGACACTAGATCGGAAGAGCGTCGTGAGGGAAAGAGTGT
>CAYIFE010000070.1:1881-3408 GCA_964362605.1 uncultured Candidatus Saccharibacteria bacterium | reverse complement strand
CTGCCTGCCGGCAGGCAGGTCACCTCCTCCGCAATCGTTTCAATCCGCCGTGCGCGGTTTGCGCTAGTGCGGTACAATTGAAGGCAACGCATGGCGACCAACTGGTTCTTGAAAACACCGGCTGACGTTTTTAGAGAACTCCAAACGGATGAGCACGGTTTGCGCGCTGAAGAGGCGGCGCGCCGTTTGCAAACATACGGGCCGAATGTTTTGCCCGAACAGCATTTTGAGGGATTTGCGCTCATTTTTCTGCGCCAGTTTCAAAGCCCGCTCATTTATATCCTTTTTGGAGCCAGCGGCATCGTGTTCTTCATGGGCGAAACCGTGGACGCTGTCATCATACTCGCCGTTTTGTTTTTTAACGCGGCGGTCGGGGCGTTGCAGGAAGGACGGGCGCAGAACACCCTGCGCGCGCTTCGGCAGTTCGCACAGACAGCCGCGACGGTGGTGCGCGACGAGAAAGAGCTGATCATTCCGGACACGGAGGCGGTCCCCGGCGACATCATGGTGTTGCAGGAAGGAGAGAAGGTGCCCGCCGATGCGCGCGTCGCGCTTTCTCGCAACCTCAAAGTTGACGAGTCGGCGCTGACGGGCGAGTCGGTGCCGGTGCGCAAGACGGAAGACGCGCTGACGCGCACCGATGTGCCGGTGGCCGAGCAAAAGAACATGGTGTTTAAGGGCACGCATGTTGTTGCCGGAAGCGGCCGGGCGGTTGTCGTTGCCACCGGTCTCAATACCGTCATCGGCGCCATCGCACAAGAGGTTGCATCGCTGGACACCGAAATTCCGCTCAAGGCGAACATCCGCCACCTCTCCCAACTGGTCATCGGCGCGGTGGCGCTCATGAGCGCGGTACTGTTTGCGTTCGGCGCGTTCGCGGGGCGGCCGCTCGCCCAAATGTTCGCGACCGTTGTCTCGCTTTCCGTTTCCGTCATTCCAGAAGGCCTGCCCATCGTGGTGACGCTCGTGCTCGCCACCGGCGTGTGGCGGATGAGCAAGCGCAACGCGCTCGTTAAAAAACTTCAGGCGGTGGAAGCGCTCGGTCAGGCGCGGGTCATTGCCGTTGATAAAACGGGTACCATCACCAAAAACGAGATGGTTATCAGAAAAGTGTATGCGGGTGGCAGGGTGTTTGATATCACCGGCGACGGGTACGAACCAAAAGGCGAGGCGCAGGTAGCGGGAGACGTCGTTGATGCCGCCAATCACCCCGAGCTTCTGCTGGCGGGCAAACTTTCCGTATTCTGCGCGAACGCGCGCGTGATGTTTTCGGAGGAGGAAAAGCGGTGGCGGGGGGGCCGCGGCCCCCCCGCAGCCCCCCCGGGCGGGGGGGGGGGGAAACAACGGGGTGAAAAAAAACCAGTGGGGCGCGCCGCACCCCCCCCGGGGGCGGGGAACGGATCTTGCGCGGGGTGGCCGTGAAGCCGGGGCGGCCCACGATCCTGGGCTGGCTCTCCGACGGCCGCCTTTTCCTGGGGCTCCCGGGCTACCCCGTCTCCTGCCTCATGATGGGCTACGCCTTCCTGG
>CAYIFE010000070.1:0-1871 GCA_964362605.1 uncultured Candidatus Saccharibacteria bacterium | reverse complement strand
CGAACGGGCGGGTTTTGTTTTCGGCGGACTAACAGCGGTGGGGGGGCGCCGGCCACCCGACGGAAGCCGCCCTGCTCGTGTTCGGCGAAAAGCTCGGCTTTCACAAAGACGATGTGGAGCGCGAAGAACCGCTCGCGGAAGAACTGCCCTTTGACTATCGGCTCAAATATCACGCGACGGTCCATCGGGTGGACGGGGAGCGGATGCTGACGGTCGTCGGCGCGCCGGAGACGGTCATGAAGCTGTGTACAAAACTGTGGCGCGGGGGCAAAAGCTTTCCGCTGTCCGCCGATGACCGCGTGCGACTGGAGGAGGTCTTTCTCTCGCTCTCGCGCGAGGGACTGCGCGTCGTCGCGTTTGCCGAAAACCGGCAGGCGGTAGAGCCGCTTTTGCCGGAAGGAATTTCCGCGCTCACCTTCGTCGGTTTTGCCGGCATGCAGGATGCCATTCGGCCGGAAGCGCGGGAGGCGGTAGCACAGGCGGCCGCGGCCGGCATCCGCGTCGTCATGGTTACCGGGGACCACCGCGTGACGGCGCGCGCGGTTGCCCGCGAAGCAGGCATCTACCGCGACGGAGATGCTATCATGACTGGCGAAGATATTGAGCGGCTTTCCGACGCGGCGCTTTCGGAAACGCTTGGCACGACGACCGTGTTCGCTCGTGTTACGCCGGAGCATAAGGTGCGCATCATACAGGCGTATAAGCGGCGCGGGGAAATAGTCGCCATGACGGGAGACGGTGTTAACGATGCGCCGTCGCTGGTGGCGGCCGATTTGGGTGTTGCCATGGGTACTATCGGGACGGAAGTTGCCAAAGAGGCGGCCGACATCGTGTTGTTAGACGACAACTTCGGCAGTATCGTTTCCGCGGTTGAAGAAGGACGCAGTATCTACAAGACGCTCAAAAAAGTGATTCTGTACCTTTTCTCAACCGGCCTCGGCGAAACCTTTGCCATCACCGGCGCGCTCGTGCTCGGGTATCCGCTCTTGCTTTTGCCGGGGCAAATAATCTGGCTCAATTTCGTGACCGACGGGTTTTTGGACGTCGCGCTCGCGATGGAACCGAAAGACCGCAACTTGCTAAGCAAAAAGTTTGAGCGGCCCAGAAAATATCTCGTTGATCCGCTCATGGTGCGGCGGATGTTTCTGATGGCTATCCCCATGGCAATCGGCGCGCTATACCTGTTCAGGAGTGCCGGGGACGACCTTACGAAAGGATGGACGATGGCGCTCACCTCGCTGGCGGTGTTCCAGTGGTTCAACGCCTGGAATTGCCGCTCCGAAGACAAATCAATCTTTCGCACCAATCCGTTTTCCAACAAATTTTTGGTTGGCGCCACAGGCATTGTTATCGGTCTGCAATTGCTCGCGCTCTATACGCCGTTTTTTCAACGGGTGCTCAAAACCGTGCCGCTCGGGTTTTCCGAATGGCTCATCATTCTTGCCATCGGTACTTCAATCGTGTTTGTTGAAGAAGCGCGAAAGTTGTTTTCCCGGGCATAGCGGTATATGCTCTCTCCATGAATATGAAAAAGACTCAATGGCTTGTGGGCGGGGTCGGGGTGCTGTTTTTGGCGGTGGTTTCGGTCGTTTCCGCCGGAGGCGCGGGCAAGCCCGCAGCATGCCTTTCGGCGGCAGCGTTGCAGTCGTACCAGAGCAAGGCCACCGCGGTTTTGCGACAGGACGAACCGGAGTTTGACCGCGCGTTTCTGGTGACCGGCGCGGCAAAGCGCGGCGAGCCGGTTGAGCGCCAAGCGCTCGTTCTCACCATCAAAGACAACGAAACGTGTATCGGGTTTGATCTGCCCGGCGGTATACCGAGCGACGACAGCGAAGAAGGACCAACGGCCATCGGCATGTTTGATCCTATGG
>CAYIFE010000069.1:0-3421 GCA_964362605.1 uncultured Candidatus Saccharibacteria bacterium | reverse complement strand
ATATGCCCATTTTGCCGAACCCTATGATACCGACGTTAATCATGGGAGGCGCGCTTGCTCTGCAGGAGCTTCAGTTCATACTCAAACCGATGATTGCGCACCACCGTATCCAAGATCAGGCCGATGGAAAAGGAGAGCAGGGAAACGATCATCAGCCCGGTGCTCAAAATAGCCAGCGGAATATGCGCAACGTAGTTCGTCCGGATAAACTCAGCGATGACCGGCGCCCCCGCGGCAAGCGACAGCAAAAAGAACAGGGCGCTCCACAGGCCAAAAAAGGCGAAGGGGCGGTAATTTTTGAATATGTTGAAAATGGTCGCCAGCACGTGCGCGCCGTCCCTGAACGTGTTGAGCTTTGACGTACTGCCGCGCGGCCGGTCGGTGTAGCGCACCGGCACTTCCCGGATACGGAATTTTTTGTCAAGCGCGTGGAGCGTCATATCGGTTTCCAGCTCAAACCCCTCCACGAGAATGGGGTAGTTCTCCACAAAACTTCTGCTGAAAGCGCGATAACCGGTCATAATGTCGTTCAGGCGCGACCTGAATATGAAGTTTATGATGCGGCGCACCAGCTTGTTGCCGAACCCGTGAAAATTGCGCGTGTTCTCGCGGAAGTAATCCCCTCCCGAAAGTCGGTCGCCGACAACCATGTCCGCCGCTCCTTCGGCTATTGGCCGGATGAGTGCATGGACGTCTTCAGCGTGGTACGTTGAATCGGCGTCAACGAGCACGCATACGTCGGCGTTCATGGCGGAAAGTCCGGTTCGCACGGCATTGGCTTTTCCCTTGCGCCCGCAATCAAGCAAACGGCCCGGTATCGGGCCTTCGGCAAAAGCCGCCGCGGCTTTGTCTCCGGTGGCATCGCTGGAATTATTGTCTACCACCACGATCTCCGCATCGGGAATTTCCCGGTGGAAAGAACGCATCACCTCCTGGATGGTTTGTTCTTCGTTGTATGCGGGAATCACGACGGCGATCTTCATATCAGTTTGAAAACGCAGTCCTCTTTGAATGTCGCGTCTTTATACACCAGCGGCGCGTCCGGCACCGGCAGGCATGTTCTGCTGATGAGGTAATCGGCGCCAAATTCCTTCCCCAGCGCCCGCACCGCTTCCGGGCCGCTCCGGTAGGCCCGCTCAACGAGTTCCTTGCGCCGCGCCCACTCTACCAGATAATTCGTCCGAATTGAAGAAACGGAATCGCGGTAGGTATACACCACCGACCGCTTGGCGCACACGCGCAGGTGCGGGTACCCGTCGGGGTCTATGAGAAAGAGATCGTCGGGCTTGGTGTTCGCCACCAGCCAACCGTAGAGCGGCAGGCGACAGCTCTCGCCGGTGGCGGCTTCCCTGCCCTGCCTAATGAGCGCGGCAATTTTGATCACGCGGTTACTGCCAAACGCGGCGGCCGCGACCACCGCGGGGATAAGTGCGGCGAATAGCAGAACCCTGCGCTCTGCGACGGTGCCGCGTCTGTCCCACAGCCATTGCAGCAGGTAGCCGAGCGCAAGGTAGAGCGGCAGGTATGCGAATTGAAACGCCCGCGGCTCGTACACAAACAAGGTCTTTTTCTCCAGCACGAGAAGCACAAACTGGTTTATCGCCGTTGTCGCGAATGTGACCATAGCCGCCGCCGCAACTATTGCCATGCTCGCCGTTCGCTGGCCTGCAATCTCCGGCTTCTTTTCTTTTTTCTGCAGTACCATGACTGCCATAAACACCGCGGCCAGCGGCCACACGTAGTACCAGTGGGTTAGGAAGTATTCGCGATACACGGCAAACATGCCGGCGGGGGTAAGGTGCGGATGCGCGATATAGAGTGAGAGCCGATACGCTTCGTCAGCAAGCGTGATGGACGCAGGAGAAAATCGAAGCGCCTGCCAAACGATGAACGGGGCGGCCCCGATGAGCGCACAGACGACAAACAGCGCACCACTGCGGGCTGTTTTCATCGTTACTCCGTACCGGAGCACGTACGCTATAGCCATGATCATCGCCACGTTGAGCGCGGATAACTGATGCACTGTCGCCAAAAGACCGACCGCGACGAACACGAGCGGGAACCACGCGCGGGCCGCATACCGGTAGAAGAGCAAAAACAGGTACGGGTACAACGGCAGGGCGAGAAAGCGCGGCACTATGTCCGACGGCCCGGGTATGCCGAAGTAGTCCATGAGCACGCGGATAAAAACGGTTGAAAGGAACGCAACGCCTATGCTGATGGCGAGCGAAATGCCCTGCGCGTAGAGAAACAAAAACATGCCGAACGTGAAGACAAAGAACGCCAGCGGCACGAACAGGCGGTAGGAATTCTCCGAACCGCCGGTGGAACGATTGACCCGAGCCAAGAGATCAAGGAACGGGATGTAATGGCGCTGATAGCTCGTATCGGCAAAGAGCGGGTCGCGGATGAACAGATCCGGTTGCTGAACCTTCAACCGGATCACTTCATAGTGAAGCTGGTCGTGACTCAACATGTTCGGCACGGCCAACGCGTTGACAAACAGCGCGCCGGCAAAGATGACGGCGGCGGCTGTTGCATACGGCGCCCATGACGCGGGCGGCGAAAAAGTGATGCTCACGATCAGAAGAATAATTGCAAACTCCAGCGGCCGACCACGCCTTCAATAAGGGTAAATACCATCAACGCGCCAACCGCGGCGTAGAGAATCCAGATGTGTTTATCGGGGATCATACTTATTCGGTGTCGGTTGTTCGCGTAACATCCGCCGCCTGGATAAACTCCAACTCGCCATTTCTGCCAAAATTGTCGGTGGTGAGCGAACCATCGTAGTAGTAGGTGTGTGACGGCGTTCCCAAAAAGGTCAGCGCCGAGAACACCGCGACCGCGGCGACGCTCGCCGCGGCGAGCGCGCGCGTGCCGTAAGAACTCTTTACCGCGTGCATGATGAAATAGCTCGCAAAAATAAATATGAGCGGCAGAAGCGGAACGAGGTAGCGAAATTTAGCTATCGGCCATGCCGCCGAAAGAATAGTGTGGAAGACGACAAGCAGTGCCGCGGGGACAAACCATGTGTCCCGCAGTTTTTGCCATCCCGTTTTCGTCAGCGCGTACGCCGCAAGCAACAACGCAAGAACGTAGCTGATGGGCGCGAGAATGAAGAGTTTGCGGTTGATGAAGTAGAGGTTATGCGGCAGCCAGAACAGCAGGGAGGTCTTTGCCAGACGGCCCAACTCGCGCGCGCCGATATCAAACCGGATGACGTCCCCGTCTGTGATGCGCGAAATGCCGGCCTTGTCATACACGTACGTCATGTCTATGGAAAACAGCGGCGAGCCGAACACCAGATAGTTGCGCACTCCCCACGGCAACCAGAGCGCGAATGCAACACCGAAACTTATCAGTGCATATCGCAGGGCCTGCCGCCACCGGCCCCGGTAGGCAATAGCCAGCGAGATGA
>CAYIFE010000068.1:0-3469 GCA_964362605.1 uncultured Candidatus Saccharibacteria bacterium | reverse complement strand
CGCCAGAGCTTCGAAGGGCAAGACAGGTGATGTTCTACCACTGCTTGTCCGCCGAAGCTCGAGCATCTCGAGCGGAGGTGGAAGCTACCCAGCCCTACATGCCCTGCAAATACTTTTCCAGTTTACAACGGCTGATGAGGCGCCGCAATGAAAAAGGCAGGGGTGCACCCACCCTGCCTGCCGCTACCGTGGTGATGTATAGGACGCGTAGATCGTTGGGTCGCCGGTTTTGTGAAAACCGAGCCACGCCGAAATGACGAGAAACCGCGCGAAGGTGATATTGTCGGCGATCGCCTTCACCTTCTGTTCGCCATCTCTTTCCCAAAGTGTCGCATCGCCGCGCGTCCCCACTTCAAGCGCGGCGGAAGGGTCGTACTGCTTAAATGAGAACTTGAACTTGTCTAATTCCGACAACTTGCGCCTGATCTCTTTCCAGTACGAAACGCCCCGCTCCATATCGCTGGTGGTCATGTTTTGCCTTTCTGGTACTGCGGCTACGATACCTAAGGAGGCGGCTGCGGTCAACTAGGTGACGTGAAAGAACCATTGTCCCCGCCTAAATAATTTTTGAGCTGTCTATGCAGATATTTTCTGCCGGAACCACCCTTCAGAAAACGTTCTCTACCCAAGGCGTCATGCTTATTTAAATAAGCCTCGTAATAGATCAGTTGCCAGTTTGGTGTGCGGCGCGTCGTTTGTCCGCCTTTTCCGGTTACATGCTCATTCAACCTCCTGTCGATTGAAGTCGTATAGCCAACATAAAAACTTCCATCGTCACGATTTTCTAGAACGTAAACGAAGTACATATCCATGTTATAAATATAGATCCGGGGCCCCGCAAAATGAAATCACCAGGTGATTTCATCGCGGGGCTCACGCAAACGTGGCTCGCTTATGATGCTCGCCACGCGATGAAAAAACGCCGAAAGGCGTTTTTTCATTTTGCGTGGTTGCGGAGGCGGGAATCGAACCCGCTACATGGTGGTTATGAGCCACCCGAGCAACCGGAGCTCCTCCCCGCGAAAATAGTATATACTAGGGAACATGAAAAAAACAAGCCGTACTGCTGTACTCGGCTTCGGTCGCGAAGGCAAATCCGCCCTGGCATTCCTGTTCAAAAACCCCCGCTACCGCCGCGCCGAGGTATGGGTTTTGGATCGCGATAAAACCGTCAAACGCCGCCTACCGGGCGTGCAGTGGCAAACCGGTGAAGGATATCTCAACGACCTTGACCGCTTTTCAACCATCATCCGTTCTCCCGGCGTCCCGTTCAACCTGCGTAAGATCCAAGAGGCGATCAAGCGCGGCACGGTCGTGACGAGCGCGACACGCCTTTTCTTTGAGCAAGTCGGTAAAAAACCGCTGATCATCGGCGTCACCGGCACCAAAGGCAAAGGCACCACGGCGACGCTCATCTACGAGATCTTAAAGCGCGCCGGCAAGCGGGCGGTGCTCGCAGGCAACATCGGTAAACCGGCTTTAGACGTGCTCGCGGAAGCAAAACGCGCGCAGTTCGTGGTGCTGGAGCTTTCCAGCTTCCAACTGCAGGACTTGGACCGCTCCGCGCACATCGCCGTGGTGGTTGACGTGTTCCCCGACCACCTTGATGCGCACAAAAGCTTGAAAGAGTACTACGATGCCAAGACCGCCATCGGCCGTTTCCAAAAACCAACCGACCACATATTCTTCTTCGCCAACAACTTTTTGAGCGCCGAGGTCGCCAGCCGCAGTACGGGCGTCCGTCATCCCGTCACCCCCACCAGCGACACGCCCGAGAAGAACAAAGAGATGGCACGCGCGGTCGCGAGTTTTCTGGGCGTTGACAGTGCGGTGATAGACAAGGCAATAGGCGGCTTCCGCGGCCTCCCCTACCGTCTCCAACTCACCCGTACGATCACCCGTCTCCCTCCACGACATTCCAACATTCTGCAGAATGTCAGAATATTGTTCTACAACGATTCCGCCGACACCAATCCCGTCGCCGCGGCCGCCGCCGTGCGTTCGTTCAAAGACCCGCTCGTGGTGGTTAGCGGCGGCAGAGACGCAGGGTTTGACTACGGCCCGCTCGCCACCGCCGTCGCGCGCTCGCTCGCTGTTCGCGGCGTCATCCTCATCGGCGAAAACCGCACGAAAATAGAGAAATCGTTTGGCGAACACGGCGTGCGCGTCCCCGTCACTCCAGCCGCTACGCTCCAAAGCGCGGTGCGCGCCGCATGGCAACAAGCGCGCAAGCTCATTACGGGCGGGGCGCCAGCAGTTGTCATTTTGTTCGCTCCCGCCTCAAAGAGTTTTGATATGTTCAAAAACTACGCCGACCGAGGGAAACAATTTGACTCAATCGTCCGCGCGTTCCGATAGCCGCGCGCAAAAAAATACCGCAGGATCCTCTTCAGAGGAAACTGCGGTGGGTGCGTCAGAAAAACCATGCGAGGACGAGGTTGCGGCCTTCGGGCTTGTCCGTCGCGCCGTCCCAACAGTGCGAATGGTACCGGCCGGGAGCGTTGGCATCCTTTCGGTCGGCGCATGCCGTGCAGTACTCGTGTCCGTCATCCGTTGTCGCCGCCGCTATTCGTTCAGCCGGAACGCCAACGGCTGTGAGCTGGCTCCGTATGAGCAGAGGGAGGTTGAGTGAAGGTTGCCCGACACGCGGACCGCACTCGGCAACCGCAGGCGGCACATCTATTTTGCCGCCGACGCGTGAACCGTTTCCTCCACCGTAACAGCATGGCCCGATGCCGGGAATTATTTGGCACTGGACTTTGCCTGCCGCAAATCCTTGTTCGGAAAACAGCCGCTCTACGATACTCAGCCCCTCGCGCGGCAGAAGGCATGCCGTACTGCAGTGCAATCCCGCCAAACGCCCATCGGGTACTTCGCGCACGACCAGCACCGGACAATCGGCGGTGAAGAAGGCGAGCGCCGACCCGGGCTCGTCAATAATCCCGCCGTCGGCAAACTCCGTGGAAACGCGCCAGTAATCGGCGCGCTCTCGCCACTCTGTTGCAATGGCGGTGGTGTGCCGACAACGCGGCGCGTACAGGCAATGCAGACCGTAATCGTCCAAAACCTTCTTGAGCCGCCGGGCATAGAGAATGACCGACGTGCTGTTGCTAAAACGGAAATCTCCGGACGCTTTACCGAGCGTGAGGGTGCGGAATGCCATCGGTGGTATCAAAAGTTCCGAAGGTATCATACGTGCCTTTGAGGCATGCCGCAAGCGCTTCCAAAAAAAACGCGGGTGCGCTACTATACGCCTGACGCAGCCGTAGTGTAGCCCGGTTAACACGCCTCCCTGTCACGGAGGAAATCGTGGGTTCAAATCCCATCGGCTGCGCTTTAGAATAATCGCTGTGAGGAGGGGTAACCGTCTATAAACCCGTTGCAGATCCAGTCAAGCAAGGCCATGCGTACAAACATGCCGTTGCCGGCCTGTCTGAAGTAAACGGCGCGCGCATCATCATCCACGCTT
>CAYIFE010000067.1:0-3495 GCA_964362605.1 uncultured Candidatus Saccharibacteria bacterium | reverse complement strand
TTTGTTGGAAAAAAGTTCGGATTTTGTTCAGGAGACCCAGCCCTTCTTCTCACTTCGTACTCATTTCCGTTTAGGATGAGAAAGTGCGATAAGTTTATGGTATACTGCGCTACATGAGCATCGGAAGGAGGCATGAGGCGCGCGGACAGCGATGGATCGTCGCGGCGGTGTTTGTGGCGATCTCCGTCATTAACTTTGTCCGCATTGACGGCGAGTCCCGCTCGGCCAGCGACACGCTCATTGATTTTATCCCGCAGACGATCGTACTGTTTCTTTTCTTCGCCGCACTATTCTTGTTCCTCACCAAAAAATCGCCGGAGCGCGCGGCGCAGACCGTCAGGCCGTGGTGGGACCAGGGGTGGGTCAAGATAGTTTCCTTTCTTGCCGCGCTTCTTACCATTACCGGCAACATAGCCAAAATACTTACATCTCTGCTATGAGCAAACATCGTGTCTGGTCATTCCTTTTTGTCGTGCTGGCGGCGGCCGCAGCAACGTTTATATTTTTGGCGGTGTCCGCCCGCCGCTCGGAAACCGGCGTACCGTCTGCCGACGGCTCCCCCGCTGTGTCAGATGCGCCCACCGCGCAGGTGAAAAATGAACTGCTTAAAAAACTCCCCGCACAAAAACTTCTGCAAAATGACTATCACGTGTTCCAAACGTTCAACAACTGCGCGCCAGCCGCCCTTTCCATGGCCCTCTCGTATTTCGGCGTCAACGTAAGCCAGGGAGCGCTCGCCGCCGATTTGCGCCCGTACAACAACCTCAAAGGCATTGACGACGACAAATCAACGCCGCCGGAAGAACTCGCCGAAAAGGCGAAAGAGTATGGTCTCATCCCCTACTTTCGCGCCCACGGTACTATTGATCGACTCAAACAACTGCTTGCCGCCGACCTGCCGGTGCTCGTGCGCACTCTGCTCTACCCAAACAAGGACTTTGCCCACTACCGTGTGGTCAAAGGTTACGACGACGCGACACGGGAGTTTATCCAAGACGACTCGTTTGAAGGGGGAAACCTGCGATTTTCGTACGACGATTTTTCACAGATTTGGAAGCCGTTCAATTACGGTTACCTCGTGTTAGTCCCGCCGGAAAAACAAGCGCTCATTGAAGCGATTTTAGGCAAAGAAACCGATCCGCTCGTCGCTTGGAAAAACGCCGCGCAAACGGCGCGATGGGAACTTGAAGTTGACCCAGCAGACACGCTTGCACAGTTTAATCTTGCTGTCGCACTCTATTATCTTGGCGAGCGTGAGCAATCCGCCACGGCGTTTGAAAAAGTTGAGGCGCGTTTGCCCCTGCGCACGCTCTGGTACCAAATAGAGCCGATACAAAACTATTTTGATCTCGGCAACTACGCGCGCGTGTTTTCGCTCTCCAACAAGATATTTAACGACAACAACCGCGCGTTCTCCGAGCTCTACCTTCTGCGCGGCAAAAGCTACCTCGCACAAGGCGACACCGTTCTCGCCCGTGCAGAGTTGGAAAAAGCCGTTCTCTACAACAAAAACTCAAAACCCGCGCGAGAGGCGCTGAATTCACTGTAAACATCTTCTGTGTCGGACGCGTCGCAGATAACACCTTTGGGAGACTAAAAGCGAAGTGCAGCCCTCGTTTCTCAAAAGTTACGCTAAATAAAGTTTTTAAATCGCCTAAAAAAGTTATATGCGCGGTAATGGAACGGGCGGATGAGAATGTCCAGGTTGCCGGCGTACGAAAATTCCGTGCCGCGAAATTGACGTTTATATGCCGTGAGCGTCGGCCAGCGCGCCGGGTCAACCCCGCCGAGATCGTACCACGCGTACCCACGCGCGTTCGCCTCGCGCATCGCCTGCCAGTGCAGGTATGTTGTTACTTTTGACGAGAGATTTTTGGAAAACGAAGCGCCGTAAAGATACGTCGCGGTCGGGCCAAAGAACAATACGAAATGAGCCGCGGCCGGTTCACCGTTTTGATAGCCGAAAAACGCGGCAAGCGAGAGGGTTTCCGACTCGCGTGTGGACGTGAGCGACGGCACGGTTTTTGCCAGCGCCTGAAAGTAGCGCTGGCTCGGGTAGGCATTGGTGCCGCTGTTGCGCCGTATCGTATCGCGCGCCATGGAAAAAAAGATCTCCCAGTCGCTTGGTGCCAGCACGGTTTTCATGGCAACCGTCACGCCGCGATTACGGGCGCGCTGGAGGTTTGACCGCGTTGACGGGTGGAAGCCGGCGGCAATATCCGTTTCCGGTTTGCCGAGCGCAATAGCATGGTTGAAGCGCGGTTGGATGTAATACGACGGCGCCACGAACCCTCTCTCACGCATCGTCGTCGGCAGATCGGGAAGTGGCGGCTCAAGACGAACAAATACGGCGCGCGGCAGATGCGCGTGCGCCCACGCGCGGATAGTGCAGAGCACTTCGCTGACCGTTTCAGGGTTTGCCGCGTGTGCGGTTGCAATGACCGGGCCGCGCGCCGCATACCCGTACGAATGCCCTGCGGGGAGAGTGTGGTTCGTAAGGGTAAAGGCGGCAATAGGTTCCCCGCCGCTGGCAACAAAGAACCTCTCGGCATTCCGGCCGAGCGCCTGTTGGAACGCGCCCCACTCCCACGTTTGCATGAACGCGCCCACAGGCGGATAGTGTGCCTGCACAAACGCATTCCACTGCGACTTGGCGTCGCTTGAAACCGCGATAACTTCCATTGGTCTCTTTAGTATACCGAAAAAACGGTTTTGTCGCCCACCGCAATTCCCTTTTTCTTCACAAATCCCGCATTCACTTCCAACACTCGCGTGACGGGTACGGGTGGTTTATAGAACACCGGATGCTCAATATCAAATCCCGGCGGCGCGTTTTCGTCTATGGAAATGACTTGGCCCTCTGCGATCCAGATAAGATCAAGCGGAAATTTCATCCCCATCATCCAAAACCGGTATCGGTCCGGTTTTTCAAAAATGAAAAGCATGCCGCTATCTTCTGTGAGCGCATCGCGCCCCCCGAGCCCCTTGGTAACCGCCACGGTGGTTGTTGCCAGTTCAACCGGGATCGCGACATCGCCAATGGCTATCACCGGTCCGGTCAGCGCGGCCGCCGCGCCTTCTCCGTCTGCCGGAACGGATACGGCGCTCTCCTGCGTGAACAAAAGGATCGCCGCAATACCAGCGACAAGTATGACGCCCGAGAGCATTTTTCCGGTTTTTTGCATGTACCGTCAAGTATATACCATGTACGTGAATTTTTGCGCATCAGCAGTAGTCATTAACCCCAAACTCAAGAAGGTGCAGGAGCAATTTGCAAAATTGCTTGCGTAGAGAACTTTCTTTGCTAACGATTGCGCGCCATTTTTTTCTTTGCTAGTATATACGTGCTGGCGATGCCAGCATTGTGTTTGTGTGCACCTCGCTTCACATCGTAGAACCATCTCTTGACGGTTCCTCCTCTTCCCAAAGGGATTGCGATGTCCGAACACAAAACCAACGCGTGCAGATCGGAAGAGCACACGTCTGAACTCCAGT
>CAYIFE010000066.1:0-3563 GCA_964362605.1 uncultured Candidatus Saccharibacteria bacterium | reverse complement strand
CGGCTACATTGAGTCGCTTTGGTGGATCATTGCGCAATTTGCGAAGAAAAAACTGTTGTACCAGGGGCGCAAAGTGGTTCCGTGGTGCACGCGCTGCGGCACGGCGCTCTCTTCTCATGAGCTGGCGCTCGGATACAAGGAGATAACTGACATGTCGGTATATGTGAAGTTCAAACTGAAGAACAATAAACTTAAAACTTTAAACTTAAAACCAGATTCAGACATCTATATCCTCTCATGGACGACGACGCCCTGGACCTTGCCGGGCAATGTTGCGCTGGCGGTGGGGGAGAAAATGACGTACGTGATTTTCAAACTAAAAACTGAAAACTCAAAACTTGAAACAAAGGAAGAATTCTATATTGCCGCAAAAGATCGGGTGGAGGTGGTGATGGGGAAGGGGAATTACGAAATTGTTAGTGAAGTGAAAGGGAAAGACCTCGTTGGCATGAGTTACATTCCACTTTTCAACATTCCACAACTCACCAGCAAAAAATCCTACCGCATCTATGCCGCCGACTTTGTGACGACCACCGATGGCACGGGCGTAGTACACACCGCGGTGATGTACGGCGAGGATGACTATGAGCTCGGCCTGGAAGAAAAACTTCCCCAGCATCACACGGTTGATGAGCAGGGGAAATTTACCAAAGACGTTGCCGATTTGGCGGGAATGTATGCAAAAGCGCAAAAGACGGAGGAGGCGATCTTCAAACATCTTGAGAGCCGCGGTTTCCTGCTCAAAACAGAGTTGCATACGCACGACTACCCGCACTGCTGGCGATGCTCTACGCCGCTTCTCTACTACGCGCGTTCGTCGTGGTTTGTAGCGGCGTCAAAATTCCGCAAACAATTCATGGCGGAAAATAAAAAGGTAAACTGGGTGCCGGCGCATCTTAAAGAAGGGCGGTTTGGAGAATGGCTCAAAGAGGTCAAAGATTGGAACTTTTCTCGCGAGCGCTATTGGGGCACGCCGCTTCCGGTCTGGGGGCATGCGAATAGCGCGCCTAAATGTGATGCAACGTTCGTGCTTAGCGGCTACGATGATTTTGCAAAGTATGCCGTTTCCGCCAACACCTTCTATTTTATCCGTCATGGCGAAGCGGAACATAACCTGGTGCATCACGAAGCCGGCGGCACAGAGACGAAACAGAGCGCTTCGCATCTGACTGCGCGCGGCAAAAAACAGGCGGAGCGGCTCGCGAAAGAACTGGCAAAAGAAAAGATAGACGTCATTTTCCATTCACCATTTATCCGCACCAAGGAAACTGCACGGATTATTGCGCAAGCCACCGGCGCGCCGGTGAAATCAGATGTCCGCATCAGAGAGATCAACACGGGCGTATTCACCGGCCGGCCCAGCAAAGAGTTCCAGGCCATTTTCTCTTCCTTTGCGGAGCGGTTTACCAAGCGTCCGGAGGGGAAGAGCGCTGAAAACTGGGTTGATGTGAAAAAGAGAATGCTGGAATTTGTCGCCGATGTCAACAAGAAATACCGCGGCAAAAGGATCGCGGTTGTCGGCCATGGCGACCCGCTGTGGGTTTTGATCGCATCGCTTTTGCGGGTGCCCAACACGGAGGAGCTAAAAAAAGTCCCGTATCCGAAGATAGGCGGTCACACCAAACTTTCGGTCGTTCCCCAGCCGTACAACGATGACGGAGAATTTGACCCGCACCGGCCGTTTGTGGACGCAATTGCTCTGAAGTGCCCGCAGTGCGGTGAGAAAGCCGCGCGCGTCAAAGAGGTGGTGGATGTGTGGTTTGACTCGGGGGCGATGCCGTTCGCTTCCGTGCACTGGCCGTTTGAGAAACCGGGCACTGGGCATCAGACACTAGGAACTGGGTTGATGTACCCCGCCGATTACATTGCCGAGGGGTTGGACCAGACGCGGGGATGGTTTTACACTCTGCTCGCGATCTCCACAATGCTCGGGTTTGGCGCGCCGTATCGCAATGTGGTAACCAACGGCTTGGTGCTTGATAAATTCGGCAATAAGATGTCCAAATCCAAAGGCAACGTGATTGATCCGGCAATGATCGTTTCAAAGTACGGCGCCGATGTCCTGCGTTGGTATTTTTACACGGTCAACGATCCGGGCGAACCGAAACAGTTCAGTGAAGCAGACCTTGCAAAAAAACAGCGCGAGTTTCACCTGCCGCTCTACAACTCGTTCGTGTTTTTGAAAACGTACTCCCCTGGCGCCACGAGACCGTTCAACCCAGTGCGTACCACGCATGTGCTGGACCGATGGATACTCGCGCGGCTCCATCAGACAATTAGGGCGATCACCGAAAAACTGGACGCGTTTGATTTCGTTTCCGCCGGGCGCGCGCTGGAATTGTTTACCGGCGACCTTTCGCGCTGGTACATCCGCCGGTCGCGTTCGCGGTTTTCTGATCCGGTGAGTAAAGCCGACCGCGCCGATGCGGCGGCTACGCTCGAGTATGTGTTTGCCGAGACAGCAAAACTCCTCGCGCCGTTTTGCCCGTTTTTTGCTGAAGCGCTCTACCAATCCCTCGTTTCTCGCTCCTCGTCCCTCGTTCCCAGCGTCCACCTTGCTGATTGGCCGGTGGCTGACAAAAAATTGATTGACGCAAAACTTATCGCGACTATGGCCGAAATCCGCCGCATTGCTTCCGATGCGCTCGCTCTGCGGCAGAAGGCTGGGGTGAAAGTGAGACAACCGTTAGCAAAGCTAACGGTGAGCGACAAGCGACCTGCCTACCGGACAGGCAGGCAAGCGACAAGCGACAAGGAGTTGCTAGAAATTTTAAAAGATGAGATCAACGTCAAAGAAATCGTGTTTGGGGAAAAGATGGAGAGCGAACTTGAACTTGATACAGTCATCACGCCGGAGTTAAAGCGCGAAGGATTGGTGCGCGAATTCGTACGGCTGTGCCAGGGGGTGCGGCGCGACGCCAAGTTGCAAGTGAGCGATGAAATTATCCTCTATGCGGCTGTGCCGGTGGAAATGGTTGCGGCTGTTGAAGCAGATCGCGTACGCATCGCAAAACTCCTCAAAGCCCGCGAGATGGCAATAGTAAGCGGCGCGCAAAGGCCCGGCAAACCGTTTGACATCATCAGCGAAACGAAACTCGATGACTCACTGGTGGTCATTGCACTGCGGCGCATTTGACAGCGATAATATAATATGCTAGCGTGGAGATACTCCATTTGGAGTTTTGTTCTTCGACGTCCGTCAACTCTCCGCTGAAACCGGAGAAAGGACAATACCATGGCTGCTGAAACCAGCCCGTTCCAGACGTTCACGCGTCTTCACAGCACGATCCTCGATCTCGTGGTCGGGGGTAGCCGGAAGCCGGAGGAGGTGAGTCGAGTGCTCCAAGTGGTCAAGGAACACCCTGACGACTACCTCGTCCGCCTCGGTCTCGTTCCAGAGCCGATCGCAGTGTCGCGGGATCTCCTTCCCGCAACTTCCATCCCTCGCGCCATGCCGCAACTCGGTGTCTGGAAAGACGTCTACGAGAGCTGGTTTGGAGTCACCGACTTCCCGAACCCTCCGGACCTCTTCGTTCCCGTGCACCGCGAAGGGTTCGATCGCC
>CAYIFE010000065.1:0-3565 GCA_964362605.1 uncultured Candidatus Saccharibacteria bacterium | reverse complement strand
TCGCGCGGCCGAATCGGTCGGGCAAAAATCGGAAAGTTTGATATTGGTGCCCGGGAGAGGATTTGAACCTCCACGCCTTTCGGCACACGCACCTCAAGCGTGCCTGGCTACCAGTTACAGCACCCGGGCAAGTGGGTTCTTCCCGCCTAGTATGCCTAAAGCTTTTTTGATTTTCAAGCGTTTCCGGGTAAGACCTACGATACTCCTTCGGTAATACATGTGTTCCAATAGCTTTAAAGATTCTGCTTTCGCATACTTCAATTGCACGGTAATCTTCCTACCGTCTCCGGTGAGATGCCCTTTTATGTCAAGGTGTTTATGTATTTCTTTGCGAAGCCAGATAATATGCGTCTTACTTGCGGAAACAAACTCGGTATAAAACATGAAACTTGATCGCCATCGCGGATCCCAATAAGAGTAGAACGTACCATCACCATCAAAATGTCCACGGAGGAAATCAAAGAAATAAAGATCGGGAATCTTGAGGGCTCCTAGTGTTTTTGATTTGTTGGGTGACAATCCTATCTCAAGAAGAAATTTATAAAAAAGTACATCTCCAAACTGAACTACATAGTACTTTTTTACTTTCTCTCCCCCGCGCGCCTTCCGACCAATTTTATTCTCTATGCCAAGACAACGGCAGAGAGTAAGCACCTGTTCCCTGTCTTTAGAGGTGAAGTTGAGTGTTCTGCCATTCGGTGATAGATTTCCGTCCGTCGTAAGAAGACCAATGGCATACGCAAACGCTGGTGACCACCTAATAACCACCTTCCCTTGCGGTTTTCCCATCACTATATTCTATCATATCCTCAAGGTAGTAGCGTATATCAAACGGTGGATAACAAAAAAATCGGCAAGAATCGATTTTTTAAATTCCGTCGAGAATTACTTTTCCGACTCTGTGGCTACTCCGGCGGGTTTTTCGGGAACAGAGTCAGAGGCAGGAGTGTTTACCGCGGCGCTCGTGATGCGCTGGCGGATCTCTTTTTTGGACCGGTCGCGCACGTAGTACAGTTTGGCGCGATGTACTTTGCGCGGTGAGTTAATGATTTCAACTTTGGTGATGAGCGGCGAATGAATAGGAAACACTTTTTCCACGCCGATGCCGGCAAGCGTGGTACGGACAGTAAACGATGCACCCGGCTCGCTCCCGTGCTTGCGCGCAAGCACGAGACCGGAAAACTGGCTGATGCGCTCTTTATCCGCCTCTTTCCCCTTCTTTTCCTTTTTGCCGGACGGTTTGCTTTCAACGGGAACCCGTTCCCATATTTTCACGGTAGCGCCCGGTTTTATCTTTTCCAAAACCGCAGTATCAATCATGATACCTGCCAGTGTACCCGCTCCGTAAACCGATTGTCAACCTGTGATACGCTACGAATGATGAACATCCTGATAGACGTGCGCTTGCTCGGCCGCGGCGGACACTCGGGCGTTGAGGAATACACCTACCAACTGGTTGATCACCTGCTCGCCCTGCCTACCGACAATCGCTTCATACTCTTCTATAACGGCTTTTTCTTCAATCCCCTGCCCCGCCACTGGTTCGCGCGGCCAAACGTTACGGTGGTCAATTGGCATATTCCCAACCGCCTGCTTGATCTTGCCAGCCGGTTTTTGTGCGCTCCCGCGGTGGATATACGAACCGGCGCAGACATCGTCTTCAGCCCGCACCTCAACATCATCGTCAGCCGCCGCGCGCCGCGCATCTTGACCATCCACGACCTGTCGTTCATCCACCATCCGCAGTTTTTTACCCTCCGTCAACGGTTCTGGCATTTTTTACAAGGGTATAAGAACCAAGCGCGCACGGCAGATGCCGTCGTGGTTGATTCGCAGTTCACCGCGCGCGATGTTGAAAACACGCTTGCCGCTCACCCGTCAAAGATCCATTGCATCTATCCGGGGATCGGCAAAACATTCACGCGCGGCGACCGCGACGAAACAAAACTCAATGCCATGCTGAAAAAATACGGCATTGCCCTTCCATACATCCTGTTTTTAGGAACTCTGGAACCGCGTAAGAACATCACGGCAGTCATCAGGACATTTGACGCGGTAAAGCAGGATCCGCGACTTTCGCACCTGCATCTCGTCATAGCCGGGAAGCCGGGCTGGCGCTACCGCGCAATGGAACACGAAATGCGCCGCTCACCGCATGGTCACGACATCCGTTGCATCGGCCCGGTGGAGAACGAAGAGCGCGTTTTGCTGTATACTGGAGCCAGCGCCTTCGTATACCCTTCGTTTTTTGAGGGCTTTGGTTTCCCGCCTCTGGAGGCGCTCGCATGCGGGACGCCGGTCATTGTTTCAAACCGCACCTCACTGCCGGAAACAACCGGCGGGTGCGCACTGTCCGTTGATCCCTGGCGCGTCGGCGAATTTGCCCGCGCGCTCACCGTGCTTGTTACCGACGATGCCCTGCGCGCGCGTCTCGTCTCCTGCGGCAGGGCGCACGCCGCCACGTTCAGCTGGCAGAAAACCGCGCACGAGCTCCTCACCCTTTTCACCCAATGCGCAAAAAAATAGTCATAGACATCCGCCCCCCGGCATCCGCACGAAAACGGCACCTGCGGGTTTCTTTCTTCCGAAGCGCGGGACGGGAACCCCAGCCGAAAATAATCTACCGCGGCCGGTCGCTACTGCCGCGCCGCTTCCTCACCTTTGCCCTCGCGCTCGTGCTTGTTTTCACCGCGTTCACCGGATTTTCAGCGTTCGGCTACGCATCGCTCAAAAGATCCGTAACCCAAACCGCGCCGCTCCTCTACGCCAATTTAGCACAGGCAAAGGATGCGCTCGCCAACCTTGAGACCGCCAAAGCGCGCGATTCGCTCTCTGCCATCGCGGGGCAAGTGGAGGCCGTGCATGAGGACGCGCAAAAATACGGTCTGCTCGCCTTGGCAAAATTGTTCAGCGCGGCGGCACCGAAACTCAAAGCGATCCCCGACGCATTTGCGGCGGCGATAGACCTTACCAAAACCGCCGTGCAAGCGGCGGCGGAACTGGATGATCTCAAAAGCAACGCCTTCGCATACCTGATGACCGGCCGCGGCGCCGTGCTCACCAGCCGCCTCTCATCGCTTTCCCAACACGTATCGCGCCTCGCCTCCCTCTCAAATGCACTGCAGGAACAAAGTAGCGTGCTCGGTTCGCAGTCGTTCCCTGTTGACGCGCTGGGGGCGCAGGTGGACCTGCTCAAGGCCGAGCGATTCCTTGCCACTCTGACCGGCTGGCTGACAACCGATGCGACAAAACATTTCCTCGTGCTGTTTCAAAATCCTTCGGAGATGCGGCCGGCGGGCGGATTTTTAGGGAGCTATGCCGACATCGCATTCACCCGCGAAGGCATTTCCGGCATAACTGTCTGGGATATCTATGATCCCGACGGCCAGCTGGACATAGACATCATTCCGCCCAAACCGCTCCAGCTTCTCACCACACGCTGGGGCGCGCGCGACGCGAATTGGTTCTTTGACTTTCCCACGTCGGCGAAAAAGGTCGCCGACCTGCTGGAGGCCTCAAAGATATACCGCGAACAAAACATCCGCTTTGACGGGGTCGTTGCGAT
>CAYIFE010000064.1:0-3601 GCA_964362605.1 uncultured Candidatus Saccharibacteria bacterium | reverse complement strand
TTGCTACATTGGGGCGGTTCTCCATGAACTACTTTTTGCCAGCGGCAAAAATCAGCCGCGACCACGGCAAACTTTTCATACTGTCGCGCATCGCTGTCTACCCGTTGTTTCATCCAGCGGCCGCATTGCGCGGAACGGAAGTGCTGAATTTATTTAAAGCCGACTTTCGCCAACTCTCCAAAACGCTGGAACTCGCCAAACAAGCAATGGCTAAAAACAGTGCGGCGGCTTCCGCCAACCTTACTCCTCCGCAATTGCGGCTCTTTTCATAGTTGGCGTGGCGGGCGGGGAGCGCGCTATACTGCAAGGGTGCAGGCCAACGCATTTACCTATCTTGCCAGCCGGTTTGCCGCTGTCGTGTACGGTTTCTTTGTTCACGCCTACGCTGGCAGTTTTTTGGTCATCGCCCGCGCGACCATTAACGCGCTTGAAGCGCTAGATCGCTCCGTGGCGTGGCGCGTAACTCTACGGCACCTCTTTGACCCGATGTACCAGGACTACAGCGCCGTCGGCCGGCTGTTTGGTTTTGTGTTCCGGTCATTGCGGTTGGCCGCCGGCAGTTTCGTGTATGCGATTCTCATCGCGCTCGCGTGCGCTCTCTACCTTGTTTGGATCGCGATCCCTACGTATCTCATCTATTTGGTTGCGGTTGGCTGATCATGGTTAATGTCGTTTCTACAACGGACGTCACGTTTTCCGAGTCGCGGCTCTTAATGAGCGTAGCCGGCAGGACGTTCGCGCGCGTTGCCGCGCGCGTCTGTTATGGGTTCGCCGCCGCCGCGGCAGTCACCCTGCTCCTTTCAGATGTAACCCGCCTGCGCGCGGCGGGCGCGCTCCTCCTGCTCTTTTTGTTTGATCGCGCCATGCGCTTTCGCCGCGCGCGCCTTCCGCTCGCTCGCGCGCCGCGCGAGGGTGCGGTAAATGCAGCCGACTATTTTTCGCCGGCGGCGTACGGCCTCATTGAGACGGCGTTTGAAAAATCCCGCGTGCGCGGCGTCGGCTTTCCGCTCCAGCTCATGCTTTTGCTTTCCCGACGCCGCGACATTCAGGCCGGTCTTGTGCGGATGGATATTGATGTCAAGGAGTTTACGCGCCGCATTGAACAGTATTTAGTGCAGGGCGCGCGCGCCGATGAAGCGACGCTGGCGCGCGAACAAGCCGGCCGTGTTGCGATAGCCGCGTTTTCCGCCGCGCGCGAGGCGCTCGGCAATGCGGTGGAACCAAAGGACATATTTGCCGCGCTCGTGCGCATGGGCGATCCGGACATCGCCAAACTCCTCACGGTCTTTAATGTGGGTGAGGGCGATCTTGAGAACGCGGTCATTTTCAGCCAATTTGAGCGTGGGATGGGCGCACGCTCCGGCGCGCATGCGCTCGCCGGTTTTGCCGGCCGCGCGTACAAGGTGCGACATCGCGCGATGAATCGCGCGTGGACGGCCAAACCGACGCCGTTTTTGGATAGGTTCAGTCGCGACCTCACCGACCTCGCCCGCAGCGGCGGCCTCGGTCTTATGATCGGCCACGGCCGCGAGTACCAGCGGCTCGCCGACGTTCTCGCGCGGCCCGGCAACCCCAATGCGCTTTTGGTGGGCGACGTCGGCGCGGGAAAAGAGACGATAGTGCATCACCTCGCCTACGAGATGATAAAGGATCGCGTGCCCCCTCCGCTTTTTGACCGGCGCATCGTGGAGCTCTCGTTCGGCTCTCTCATCGCCGGCGCCGACGCGGGCGAGGTGCAGGGGAGGGTGAAGCAGGTGCTCGCCGAGATGGAAGCCGCGGGCAACGTCATTCTCTATATACCCAACATCCACGACCTCACGCGCACCGGTGGCGGCGCGACGATAAGCGCGGCGGATATTCTCATTCCCGCCATCAAGGGAACGAACTTTTCCGTCATCGGCGCGACCTATCCGAAGGAGTATAAACAGTACCTTGAACCGAACAGCGACTTTGCCGGAGCGTTTGAACCGATCGTTGTGAGTGAAGTGAGCGAGCCGGAAGCGGTGCGGTTTCTGGTCTACGCAAGTTTGCTATTGGAGCGTCAGAGCGGGGTGGTTGTCAGCTTTAAAGCCATCAAGGAAGCGGTGGCTATAGCACACAAGCATTTCCGGCAGAAACTTTTGCCCGGTAGCGCCGAGGACCTGCTCAAAGAAGCGATCGCCGCCGTTTCTTCAGCGAAGAAAAAGGCGCTTACGCCGGAAGACATCATTGCGGTTGCCGAGCAAAAGGTAAATGTGCCTCTGCGCGGCGTCGGCAAGGGAGAGGCCGAACAACTGCTCAATCTGGAAGCAGTCATCCACGAGCGGCTCATTGACCAGGACGAAGCGGTGACGGCGGTTTCGCGCGCGATGCGCGAGTATCGCGCCGGGCTTTCGCGCAAAGGCGGGCCTATCGCCACTTTTTTGTTTGTCGGACCCACCGGCGTGGGCAAAACAGAGCTGGCAAAGATCCTTACGCGCATCCAGTTTGGCGATGCCAACCTCATGCTCCGTTTTGACATGAGCGAGTACCAAAGCAAAGAAAGCTTCATTCGCTTCATTGGCGCCCCCGACGGGACAACCAGCGGCGCGCTGACCGAGGCGGTGCGCGGGAAACCCTATGCGCTTATCTTGCTGGATGAGTTTGAAAAATCGCACCCCGACATCCTCAACCTCTTTCTGCAGGTCTTTGACGACGGTCGGCTGACCGACAATCTTGGCCGCACGGTGGATTTTCAAAACACTATCATCATCGCGACGAGCAACGCGCACTCCACGTTCATCAAAGAGCAGATAGAACAGGGGAGCGCGGTTGCCGTCATTGCCGAAGAGCTCAAAAAGAAACTTACCGACTACTTCAAAGCGGAACTCTTGAACCGCTTTTCGCAAATCATCGTGTTTAAGCCGCTCTCGCCCGCCGACATAGGAAAGATAGCGCGCCTCGCGTTAGATGAACTGGCGAAGACCTTGCGAGAGAGCAACGGCATTGAACTTACGTTTGATGATGCGGTGGTGGCGGAAATAGCGCGACTCGGTTACGATCCGGTCTTCGGCGCGCGCCCTTTGCGCAAAGTCATTAGCGAGCAACTGCGCAGCGTACTCGCGGAAAAAATCCTGCGCGGCGAAATAGCCCGCGGGGCGTGCCTGACGGCAGTGGTCGAAGGAGATAAAATAACATTCAAATAACATTCCTATGCAATGGTTTGGCAAGGTGAACGGGGCGGTGAAGACGCTGGTGTTCATCAGCGCGATGGTCAACATGGCCGACGGGTTTTTGTCGCCTATTTTCGCGCTCTTTATAACCCAGCGCATAGTCGGCGGTTCGGTGGCGACCGTCGGCTTCGCCGTCGCCACGTACTGGCTCGTGAAGTCCGTCATTCAGCTTCCCATCGCGCGGTTTTTAGACATGACCGACGGCGAGCGCGACGATTATCTCGCCATGATCATCGGCGGCGTGTTGTTTGTGGTCACGCCTCTCCTGTATCTCATCGTCTCAAAACCGCTGGAACTCTACGCGGTGCAGGCCCTGCAAGCGCTCGCGGGCTCGCTCTATGTCGTGCCGTGGAACTCCATTTTCACCCGCCATGTGGACAAGTTCCGCATCGGGTTTGAATGGTCGCTCA
>CAYIFE010000063.1:0-3649 GCA_964362605.1 uncultured Candidatus Saccharibacteria bacterium | reverse complement strand
ACCGATTCGTTCGCGGGGATCCTCTCCGAAGCGCGCAAGTACCGCTTGAACCTCATTTTGGCGCACCAATACGTCGGCCAGCTCGTCACCGACGTTTCCACCAAGGTGCGCGATGCCGTGTTCGGCAACGTCGGCACCATGATCATGTTCCGCATCGGGGCGGCGGACGCCGAGTATCTGGAAAATGAGTTTTCTCCCGAGTTCACCATTGAAGACATGGTGAACCTTCCCAACTACTGCGTGTATCTCAAACTGCTCGTTGACAACATCGCGAGCAGGCCGTTCTCCGCGCACACCATGCCGCCGTTCAAGGTGCCGACGTCGGCGGTGATCGCGCAAAGAGTCGTGGAAATGTCGCGCAAACTGTACGCGCGTCCCCGTGAAGTGGTGGAAGAGGAAATTAGCCGGTGGAGCGGCATGATGGGGGATACAGACGAAAAAACCGCTGAAGCACGGCCGGCGGAAACGCGGCCGCGGGAAAAACCGCCAAGCGAAAACAAATTCCCGGTCGTGTGTTCCCTGTGCGGCAAGAACACGACGGTGAATTTCAAGCCGACCCCCGGCCGGCCTATCTACTGCGAAGAATGTTTTCCAAAAGTGCGGGCGTAAAAAGAAGAAACGGCCGATTTGCCGAAACAGCGGGCGGTTGACACGAGCGCGCTCGCCGCGCTGGGCATTGAATTTGCCGAGTCGCATCGCGAACAAAGCCGCCCGCGGGAAGAAAATCGGCCTTTGCCGCACACGCCGCGTCACGAGTCGCCGCCGAGACCCCTGCCTCGCAGAAATGACCATGCGGAAGTATCACTACGCGATCTCAAGCCGCGCCAGGAGCCGGAGAAAAAAGAAAAACCGCATCCGCAGGCCGCTCCGGACATAGCCGGACTGCGCGCGGCGCTCAAGCAGGCACTGGGAGGAGAGAACACCGACAACAAATCCAACTAAATTTCCGACACACCCATGCAAGAGACTAAGACTTGGCCTAGCGGCCCGGAGCGGTCTCGTGCAGGGGTGTGTCGGAAATTTAGCCTTTTGCCTTTTCCACCCGCTCCACATACTCGCCGGTTTGCGTGTTGACGCGCACGATGTCGCCGGCGTTCACAAACAGCGGTACGTTGACGATGCCGCCGGTTTCAAGCGTTGCGGACTTACTGCCGCCGGTAGCGGTGTCGCCGCGCACACCCGGCGGCGTCTCGGCAACCTTAAGGTCGGCCTTAATGGGCGGCTGGATGCTTAGGATATTGTCTCCAAACTTTACGGCCGTCACTTCGGTGTTCGGTTTCATGAACGGTGCGGCCGGGCCGACGATGTCTTCGCCGAACGAAAACCGTTTGGAAGGATCGCTGACATCCGAAAACCAATATGCGCCGCGATGGTTGTAGAGATACTTGACTGGCTGTTTTTCAATTTCCGCCTCTTCAAACGTTTCGTTCTGGTGGAATGTCCGCTCAACGATCTTGGCGGTCATCAGATTTCTGATCTTCGTTTTAGCCACCGGCTTGCGCTGTTGCATGCGCAAAAATTCGTATTCCAAAACTTCGTATGGCGCGCCATCCAGCACAAAGAGCGTACCCTTTTTGAGATCGTTGTAGGTAAGCATACGGTCAGGTTACTGCATGAGAGCGTTGAAATAGTACCAAAGTGTCGGTATAATGTGCAAGTTCAAACTAGGGAGCAGCAAGTAGAGAGTAGAAAGAAAAAGGAACGTGTATGAAAAAAGAGCGGCAAAAAACTGTCTTTGTCGGCATGAGCGGCGGAGTGGATTCGTCGGTGGCGGCCGCACTGCTTAAGAGAAAAGGCTATGATGTGGTAGGCGTGCATTTGCGCTGTTGGGGCGGCGGTAGTCCCTCGCGTTCGCTCGGGATCACTCCCTCGTCAGAACTCGGGGTGAGTTGCGCCGCACAGGACGCGGAAGATGCCCGCCGCGCGGCGGAGACGCTCGGTATATCGTTCTACGTGTTTGATTTTGAAAAGGAGTACAAACAGCGCGTGGTGCAGTATATGGTAGACGGCTATCGCGCCGGTATTACGCCTAACCCCGACGTGGAGTGCAATCGCGAAATAAAGTTCGGCTTGTTTTTGGAACGCGCGCTCTCACTCGGAGCGGACTACGTGGCGACGGGGCACTACGTTAAAGTTAAAAGTGCAAAAATCAAAAATCAAAATGACAACGGGAGATTGAAAATTATTTACGGACTTTATCAAGCAAAGGATAAAAATAAGGATCAAAGTTATTTTTTATGGACGCTTACCCAAAAACAGCTTGCCCATTGTCTGTTTCCCATTGGCAGTTACACCAAGCCGCAGGTGCGCGTGTTAGCGAAAAAGTTCGGTTTGCCGAACGCCGAAAAGAAGGATTCGCAGGGGATTTGTTTCTTAGGCAAAGTCACGCTGACTGATTTTCTGGGAACCTATATTAAAAACCAACGTGGGGTCATCGTTACGACGAATGGGAAAAAGATCGGCGAACACTCCGGTGCGTGGCAGTTTACCATCGGACAGCGACGGGGCATCGGCATCGGAGGCGGCCAGCCCTACTACGTCGCAGAAAAAAATGTAAAGACCAATACGGTCACGGTTGCATCAGAAAACGACCCGGCGTTGATGCAAAAAGAAGTGGTATTAACAAACCTTAATTTCATTTCTTGCCCGCCACGACATTTCAACATTCTGCAGAATGTTGGAATGTCGGTATGGTGCCGTGTGCGTTACCGCCAACCCGTTGCCCCAGCCACCCTGCAACTCACCAACTCATCAACTTACAAACTGATCTTTCACGCCCCCCAGCGCTTTATCGCTCCCGGTCAATCCGCTGTGTTGTATACCGGCAAAGGCGAAGTATTGGGCGGCGGGATCATTCGGTAAACTGGGAAAAGGCGGGTGGCATGCTATAGTAGACGTCAGTACACCACACATGGTCCAAACCATCCGGCGGTCCATTGCGCGGCTCGCGGGAGCAGGCCACGCAACTCTCGCGGGCGTTTGGTTCCAACCGAACGTCCAACGCGTGTTCAAGTTTGCCCAGCAGGTCGTCCAGACGGCGTTCTCGTAGGAGAATCAAGTGATTGCGCGAGACAGGAAATTTGTGAAGGTGGGGCTTTTGATGCTCGCGGTGCTAATGGTCATCGCCATCGGTATCAGCGTCTACGAACAGAAGAGTGTGTCCGCGGTGTCCATTTCCATCGTGTATGGCGTGATAGCGGCGTCCGCCGTCATCGCGGTTTGCCGGATGGGAGGTTCGCCCACTGACGAAACGCCCCGCTGTCGCAGATGCGGCGAGGCCCTGCCGTTCCATTACTACCAGGACATGGAAGTGACCGGAACGCGTCTGCCGGATCTCTGCCGCGTGTGCGGCATCGTGGAGAGACACAAACGGATCGCGTGGGAGCGGGCCGCCAAGCCAGTTTGGCGCATTGCCAAACGGCCGGCGGCTCTTTTTGTTATAATCGCAGTATGCTTATTGTCTTTACCGGCAACGGAAAAGGTAAAACGACCGCCGCGCTTGGTCAGGCGGTGCGCGCTCTTGGGCGCGGCAAGCGGGTGCTCATGGTACAGTTCATCAAGGGGCCATGGAAGTCGGGGGAGGACGAATTTGTAAAAAAAATCAAAAATCAAAAATCAAAAATAAAAACAAAAAATCAAAATTCTAACA
>CAYIFE010000062.1:0-3654 GCA_964362605.1 uncultured Candidatus Saccharibacteria bacterium | reverse complement strand
TTTTGATTCGGCGACAATATACAAAACATCAAAGCGGTTGGGACTCAACACGGACGCGTCGGTGCGTTTTGCAAATGGCCTTGCGATGGCTTTGACGGAGCGAGGTATCGCACGGGCGGGCAAACTTTTGGAAGAGTTGTGCGGCGCGCGCGCCGGCGGCCTCGTTGACGCGCAGAATCAAAAGCAGGTTCGCGATATTTTTATCTTTGACTACGCGCGGTTTAAAAAAATAACCGGCGCAGTTATTTCGCTCAAACAGTGCCTGCGCTATCTGCAATTGCTTGGTTTTGGAGTGAAGGGGAGACAGGTCAGTCCGCCGGCCGACCGCATAGACATTTTATGCTTTGAGGATCTGGTTGATGAAGTGATGAGCATGTCCGGCTACGCAAGCATCCCCGCCGCCGCGCCGCGCGTTATTTTGCAGAAGACGGAGCACGACCAGACGGTGCACCTGAAGGAACGTTTGCGCCGGATGTTGCCGGGACTTGGATTAAGTGAGGTGTATACCTACACGTTTGCGCCAGCCGGCGCGATTGAAATAGAAAACCCCCTTGCGGCGGACCGGCGGTTCCTGCGTGAAGGCCTCGCGCCGGGATTGGAAAGGGTCGTAGAGAGCAACTTTCGCTTTTTTGACGAGGTGCGCGTGTTTGAAATAGGTCATGTGTTCATCCCCGAAGAGCGTGCGCGCCTCGCCATCGCTCTTGGATCAAAAAAAGGTTCGGTGATATTTGAACTCAAGGGGGTGTTTGAGACCATGCTGGAACGTTTGGGCGCGCGCGGCATTCACCTTAAACCGGCGCGCGTCAATGCGTTGGCGGTGGTAACCGAGCAGGAGCAAGAGATCGGCTTTTTGCGCGCGATCCGTAAAGACAAACAGCATGTTGCCGTTGCCGAAATTGATCTGTCGGCGCTGGTGTACGCGACAACCGGCGATACGCACTTTAAACCCCTGCCGAAGTATCCGGCGGTATTGCGCGATCTTTCCGTCGTGGTTCCTCTATCCGTGCGTACGGCAAACGTATTGGAAACCATTGAGCGAGCGAGCGTGTGGCTCAAAGACGGCGCGCAACCTATTGATTATTACCAGGGCAAGGGAATAGGGGAAGGCAACCAGAGCATCACTTTCCGCCTGCCGTTTCGCTCCGATGAGCGCACGCTTACCGACCGCGAAATAGACGGCGAGATAAAAAAAATCACCGGCGTCCTCACCGCAAAATTTTCCGCCACGGTGCGGTAGACCGCGCGTGGCGATTTGACAGAAAACGAGAGTTGTTTATAGTGCAACCAGTTCGTCGTTAGCCCATGTGCTCGTGGAATCCATGGCGTCCTTGCGAGCCAACCATGGGGTGAAATCCAGAGGAGGCTGCGAGCCGGGATCACCTTGTAGCCCAAAGTGGGTATGCGAACCGAAGTTCGTGTGGAGCCCGATGACCCAGTGTGAGCCGGGACAACGGTGGAACCCATATGAGCGCTGCGAGCCAGAGTGCGTTTGGAACCCAAAGTTCCCGTGCGAGCCGGTCGCCAAAAGCGACCGGCTTTTTTGCGCCCGGTTGACAAAATGCCATTCATTTAGTACATTATCAGGCAGTTCGTTTCCGTACCCAACCCTTTCACTCCCTGCCCCAAGGAGCAGACGTGAAACCCAACGACAGCGCAGAGGAAATTCCCGACGACCTCTACGAGCAGAAACCAAAGCGGCCGCGACCCAAGCCGTGGTCGGTGAAGGCGGAGCCGTCGCGCCGGCGGATCCTGGTGGACTGGTACTACCGGATCCAGAAGGCGCGTATCGCGATGGGTAACGCCATTGCGGGGTTGCGCCGCGACTACCCGAGCGACTACACGCAAGTGCAGGCCGCGGAGGACGAGCGGGTGTACCTCACGCCGCTAGAACAACACGAGGCGCTCATCGCCCGCAACTGCGCCGCGGACATCAAGAACATGGCCGTGGCTCAGTGGATGGAGAAGTGTGTCAGGGGCATCAGCTGGAACTTCGCCTCCCAGCTGGTTGGTCTCATCGGCGACATCGCCCGGTTTGACACGATCAGCAAGCTCTGGAAGTACGCAGGCACCGCGCCCGGACAGCGGCGCGTGATCGGCGGCAGGTGCGACCACTCTCCGGCGCTCAAGCGGCTGATGTTCAACGTGGGGTGTTCCTTCGTGAAGGCAGGCGGCTTCTACGGTGAGGCCTACGCGTACTTCAAGTCCCAGGAGGAAAAGAAGTTCGCCGGTTTCGTCGCCCATCTGCTCGCGGAGCTGGAGGGAGGACACACCGAACAGGGAGCCGACATCTCCGGACGCATCCGATGCGAACTGGCGGCGGCGGAGGCGGCCAAGAAGCGGAAGGCGATCTTCCGCTTCGGCAAGTTCCTTTCCGCGGTGGTGAACGCGGCGTGCCATCTCGGCTACGAGCCGTCCCCGGCAGTGCGCGAGGACAAGCGGGGACTGATGGGGGAAGCCATCGGCTTTCTCTGTCAGCGGTTCCGGTTGGTCGGTGTGGTGGCGCTCACACCGGCGCATCGGCACTCGCGGGCGCTTCGTAAGACCGAGAAGCTCTTCCTCCAACACTTGTGGCTGACGTGGAGGGAGTTGAGCGGTCTGCCGACGAGCAAGCCGTGGGCGTTCGGTCCCGGTGGGCACGACGAGGACCACTACATCGCCCCGCCGCAGAGCAAGGGCGGCAAGTTCCCGCTCGCGCTCACGCGGGCCAGCGCCGCAGACGTCGGCGAGGAAGAGGTCGTGGCGTAGTGGTATAGCGGGGGAACGCCTCTGCACGGGCTCGGCCTTTTGGAAAGGCCGAGCCCATTTTAGTTGACAGGTTTTGCAAGACCATCTACAGTGCAGTTGCTCGCTCGGCCTTTTGAAAAGCAGCCGGAGATGTACTGAAACCCGCGGCACATGTGCGAGCCAAACGACCCCTGTAACCCATGGGATCAGTGCGAGCCATTTCAGCGGTGAAAACCGAAGAAGGGATGTGAGCCATAGTACTCATGAAACCCAGCGCTCGATTGCAAGCCATCAAGGTCGTGAATTCCATGGCATCCATGCGAGCCATACTGGGCGTGAAATCCAGGGATTGCGTGCGAGCCAATCCAGTGGTGTAATCCATTCCACCATTGCGAGCCATGGCCATCGTGAAATCCAGAGGAGGCTGTGAGCCATAGTGGAACTGAAATCCAGAACACGATTGCGAGCCAAAGATACACTGTATCCCATCGCCCCAGTGCGAACCATCTGCCCGAACCGAACATGGTTCGGGCCCTTCTTTTTTAGGTCAATTTGTGATACGCTGAATATGCCGTCGGAAGGCGTTTTTTGTTAAAGTAATCGCGAATAACGCGCCTGCCTGCCGGTAGGCAGGAATTAGAGAGGTAATAACGCGAATGGAAAATGCCTAAGAAAAAGCCCGAAAAACAAGAAAAAAGCGAGGTAAAAAACGGTTTCAAACCCGTAAACAGTAACGGGTCAAGTAACTACACCGCCAAAGACATCTACGTTTTGGAGGGCTTGGAGCCGGTGCGTAAGCGGCCGGGAATGTACATCGGCTCGACGGGCGTTGACGGCCTGCACCACCTCATCTGGGAGGTGGTGGACAACTCCATTGACGAGGCGATGGCCGGCTACGCGAAAAACATTCGTGTGGAACTGTTGTCGGAT
>CAYIFE010000061.1:0-3784 GCA_964362605.1 uncultured Candidatus Saccharibacteria bacterium | reverse complement strand
CCGGCATCGTGGCGGTGGTTGGGCCCAACGGCAGCGGCAAGAGCAACATCATTGATGCGGTACGCTGGCTTTTGGGCGAGCGCGAGGCGAAGAACATGCGCAGTTTGAAGGCCGACGATCTTATTTTTTCCGGCACCCAGCACCGGTCGCGCATGAGCGTCGCGCAGGCAACCATCGTGTTTGACAACAGTAGCCATTTTTTCCCCGTGGATTTTGCGGAGGTCTCCATCCGGCGGCGCATAGAGCGCGACGGCACTTCGCTCTACTACCTCAACGATGCGGAGGTGCGTCTCAAGGATGTCATTGATTTTTTTGCCAAAGCACGCCTGGGCACCAAGGGGTTTTCCATCATCAATCAGGGCGACAGCGACCTGTTTGTCCGCGCGCTTCCGCGCGAGCGGCGCGCAATGTTGGAAGAAATTCTCGGTTTACGCCAGTTTCAGCTCAAAAAGCACGACGCAGAGCTCAAGCTTAAGGCCACGAACATAAATATGGACAAGGCCCGGGCGCTCGCCGAGGAGCTCCTGCCGCATCTCAAGCTCTTGCGCCGGCAAACGGCAAAGTGGGAAAAACACGATGCGCTGGAAAAAGAACTGCGTGAACTTGAGCAGGCGTATTTCGGTTCCAAAATCCTTTTCCTCAATGAACAGGAGACCGCGCTTGAGCCGAAGATATCCGGATTGAACGGATCGCTCGCGGCCGAGCACGCGAAGCTCAAGCAGTTGCAGGGAGAACTCGCGCGTGTAGAAAAGGAGTCGGGTTTTGACAAGGGGAGCAAAGAACACGTATCCGTCCGCCAGCGGGAGCGGCAGGATCTGTCTGCCCGCAAGGCCGAACTGCAGAAAGAACTCGGCAAACTGGAAGCGCAGGTTGAAATGCTCGCGCGGGGATCTCAAACAAGCGCCGATGCGCGCGAACTCGTGCACCTGCTTGAAGAAGTACGGCAGACGCTTGAGGATGCGCTCATGGAGACCGACCTCAAAACGGTGCGCGCCCTCCTCAACCAGCTGTTTGAGAAGATAGGCGAGGTTCTTGAGAGCGGGGAAACGGAGGATAACAGCACCGAACAGCGCCTTCATTTTGAAAACGCGCGTGAAAAGTTCGTTCGTGAATTGGAGGCGATAGACGCCAAGCTGATCTCTCTACAAAAGATAGAAGAAGAACGCGCGGCGAGCATTGAGGGGTTTCATGCCGTATTCAAGCGTGCGTTTGAGGCGGTGGAGAAGAAAAAGGACGAAATAGCGGTTCTTGACGGAGAACGAAACAAGTTTGTTTTTGAAAAAGAACGGGTGCGAATTGCGCGCGAACAGCTCGTGCATGAAGCCCTGCAGGCGGGGAGAAATTTGACGGAATTTTCTGCGGCGAAGCCGGAGGCGGCCGTTGACGCCGGATTAGAGCGCCGGATGCTCCGTCTGCGCGCGGAACTTGCCGACATCGGAGAAGTGGACCAGGGACTCATTAAAGAAGCGCAGGAAACGGAAGAGCGCTACCGGTTCCTCTCCACCCAACTTGAGGATTTGGAGCGTGCCTGCCGGGACCTCACTGTGCTCATCAAGGACCTTGATGAAAAGATCCACGATGACTTCACGGAAGCTATTCGCGCGATAAATGAACAGTTCCACAATTATTTTCGGATGATGTTCGGCGGGGGACAGGCGAAGTTAACGTTGGAGAAGGCGATAGGTTTGAGGGAGCAGGAACGCGGGGAAGAGGGACAGCCGGTTGGGGAAGAAGCGGCGCAAGATGCCGATGCCGAACACGCGGTTGACCACGGCGGCATTGAAATAAGCGTCGCCATTCCCAAAAAACGCATTACCGGTTTGGATATGCTCTCCGGAGGGGAAAAGACGCTCGTTTCCCTCGCCGTGCTCTTTGCGCTCATCTCGGTGTCTCCACCGCCGTTTCTGGTGCTGGATGAAGCGGACGCGGCGCTTGACGAACAGAACACCCGCCGTTTTGCGGATCTCATCAAAAACTTTTCAAAGAAAACGCAGTTTGTGGTGGTGACGCATAACCGGGCCACCATGGAAGCCGCGGACATCCTCTACGGCATCACTATGGCAGATGACGGCACATCGCGGGTTTTGTCGCTCAAATTGGAATAGCCGAGACGGCTTCTCTTGCGTTCTGCCAAAAGCCCGTGTATACTCTTTTACGTTATGTTAGCGATCAAACTACAGCGCATCGGGAAAAAACATCAGCCCAGCTACCGCATCATCGTGCAGGAAAAGCGCGAAAAGCTCGGCGGCAGATATGCCGAGGATGTGGGATGGTTTAACCCGTTGCTCAACACCTGTGAAATAAAAAAAGAGCGTGTCGCGCACTGGCTCACCATAGGCGCCCAGCCGACCGACACGGTGCACAACCTGCTTATCAAAAATGGTGTTATGCAGGGCGCAAAAATAGCCGTACACAAAAAGGTGAGCGTTGCCGAATCGGCAAAAAGCGAGCCGAGCGATCAGCCAAAAACCGAAGCGGCGCCCGCCGAGACATCTTCATGATCTAACAAAAGGTCGGTTGTAGCGTTTGTTTTTCACGCCACTCATGAACAAGATAGCTGATCAGGAATTTCTGGAGTATGTGGTCAAGGGAATAGTTGACCATCCCGAAGATGTGAAGGTTGAACGCCGCATTGACGAGATGGGGGTTTTGCTTTCTCTGCGCGTCAATTCTGCCGATATGGGCCAGGTGGTCGGCCGCCAGGGGGCGACCGCCAAAGCCATCCGCTCGCTCCTGCGCATCGTCGGCATCAAGCACGACGCGCGCGTGAATCTGAAAATAGAAGAACCCGAGGGTTCCACCCGCGGTCAAGCGCCGGCGGCCGAACCTAGACCGAGTCCCGTCGAGTAGAATCGAGTTTTCCTGCCCGAATTGTTCGAAATCCGCCTCCGGGCGGCTTTTCGGTTCCCGGCCCGGGGACTTGACATAGCATTAGGCACCATGCTATGTTGCCAGCAGATCCTGAAAAACCATCGAAAAACCTACCTATCTCGACTTGAGGGTCTTACCAGGGACATTCAAGCCGGGATAGGTAGCGCGCAGCTGCCGAATCCGGAAAGAAGGCGTTCCTGCAGGACGCCGAGAAAATGAAGGGAAACGGAAATCCCTGTCCGCCCCGTCCCAATGAAAAACAAAAACCGCAAGGCGGTCGGGAGTGCGGAAAAGCCGGATGCGGCAAGTTCCTGGAAAGAGATTGTGTGCCCCGCGTGCGAAAGCCGTCGGCAAATCATCTCTTCCGGGGCACGGGCTTGCTGAACAATGCCTGTTCTCACGAGGGAGCGCTCTAATCGGCGCACCAATCGGGAAACCGGGCGGCGACTGCGCGTTTTCACTTAGCTCTGCCGCCATTGTTTCACTGGCGGCGGCTTTTTTTGTTGCTTGACGATCTGCGATGTGCTTTGCTATGCTTTATGTAGCAAAAAAGATATTGCGCTCGGAAGTGTCCGTTTCCCGGCTCAGGGGCCGAGCGTGATATCGTGGCTGGGGCGCGCGGGTACGCAGCGCTGGCTGTTGTCGTAAGCAGCAGCTCCCTCCTGTCGCGCGCTGTCTGCGCGCCCTGGCTTTTCAAACAAACAACGGCGTTGCTTCCGTCCGCGGGGTCGGACCAACGCCAGGTCGGAGCACGGGAGTGTCGGATCGCCAGATCGGACATGCCTGGCGGCGTATGTGGGCATAGCGGCGCCCGTGCTCCGACCGTTTTCCTCTCGCCCTCCAGCGGTCATATGGCTGTTGGAGGGTTTTTGTAATTCAAAGCTGACGCAGATATAAAACACGTTGTGTATTT
>CAYIFE010000060.1:0-3799 GCA_964362605.1 uncultured Candidatus Saccharibacteria bacterium | reverse complement strand
GATGGCAAGCACGAATCCTAAATTGGCGACCCCGAGGGAAATGGAAAACCCCTTGCTGATGATCGGACTGCTGAAAAGCTCGCGGCTCAAATCTATGAGCAGTTGTATGACCCCTGCCATCAGGGCGATGAAAAAGCCGACGATGGCGAAGATGATGTAGAGCAATTGCTGAATGGCCCATGCAAAAAACTTTTGTAGATGGCAGAGGAATTCCGTGAGGCCGCAACCTCCACTGCCCTTGTCTACTTTGTCTACGGCAGTCGGATTGCCGCCGCTATATATACCCAGAGAGCCAGCGCCATAGGCACCCCCTTGCGCATTGCTTATAAGCGGCAGGGCAAACGAGACCGCGAGAGCGGCGAACATGATGAATCCGATGGCGCGTGAGCGGGTCATGTTATCTCTATGGGCAACCGGTGAGTTTCAGGCCAAAATCAATGACTTTCTGGTCAACGTGGGATTTGATGCTCTGTTCGTTTTGCTTGGCATTTTCAAGAAGGACCAGCGGAGCCGTTTTGTTCAAGTAGGGAGCAATTTTTTTCACAATGTCGTTGTAGCCGTTCCAATTGCCGGGAGCGAGCGCATTAAGTTCGTTTTCAGCGTTGATGAGAAGCGTTGCGATGTCGGCGGTCGTTTTGGGTTGTTTTTGGATTTGGTCAAGCTGATCCTGTGCCCACGCCGTTTCCGCAACCACCTCGTCAAGATATGCGTTCTTGTTGGGGCAGGTTGCCGGATTTTTTGCGCCGAAACTGCCGGCAAAACCGGGGAGCTGGGTGTTTTTGTAGGTGGTGAGTTTGTTCGTCGCGCCAGTTATCGCGGCGGTGAGATCCTGCTGTTGTGCGGCGGTAAGCGATTTGAGCGGCAGAGCAACCCCAATCATGCTCACGGTGCTGTCAACCGCGTTTTCAAAACTCTGGCTCTTGGAGGCGGTGTACGTCTGGCAATCGGCAAGCGCCTGGCCGGTCAGGCCCGCGCACGCGCCCTGAATGGCGCCGAGGCACTCAACGAGCGGCGTGCCGGTCAGGCCTTTGCATGCGTTAGAACCGATGGCGCCGCCACTCGGGTTGTTTTTGGTGGCCAGTCCGAGCAGGCCGTTTTTGCCTTCCAAGATGAGACGGTTGATGAGCGCGTTTGCGATGGCGGAAATGTATGCGGTCAGTTCCTGCGAACTCAAAATGAAATCAATGTCCGTGCCCACCGCCTTGGCGACTGTCTTGCCGATGGTGTCGCCGGGAGTGTTGATGACGCAGGTTGAAGCGATGTCGCTTGGCTTGCCGTCGCCGTCAATGTCCGGTCCGTCATCATAGCTGATGTCAAGATCGGGATCATAACCGCTCGGTCCTTCCTCGCAGTCCTTGGTGCTCAAAAATCCCGCAGACACCGTCGCTTCCGTATGCGCGACTTGCTGGGCCTGACTGCGCAGTATGTCCGCCTGCACTTCGGTTGCCAGCGTTACGCCCCAGAAATTGTTTTGTGGCTGGAGCGATTCGCTGAACGCGAGCCAACTGCCGTTTTCAAAATTGTCGTAGAACGCCTGCACGTTGGAAACCACTTTGTCCATGGTGCAGGTTATCTGCTGACTAAATTTTTTGACCGGCAGGAGCGAAAACCCGATGGCAATGCGCGCCTGCACGTTGAACGGCGCGCAGATGGATTGGTAGCCGGATTGCTGGAGATACTTGTCCAGTCCGTCCACCGCGACATCGCCGGCGTCACGGATAAACCCGCCGAAATCGGTGACAAACTTCGGCTCGCCCCCGCCCTGGATCCAGTTGATAATCTGGTCCACGATCATGTCCAACAATTTCTTGCGCAGGGTTTCCAGGAGGAATTTTTCCACATATTCAAGTATGTGCTGTGCAAAATTCTCAATTTGCAGTATCAGATCTGCGGTGTCTATGGTGATGACCCCGAGGTCAATGGTTGGCACATCCGCGTGTGCGGGGGTCGGTTCAGCAAAACGGAAACCGGGTACGAGCGAGCCGAGAACGGCGAACAGCACGGCGGAGGCGACTATTTTTGAAAGCAATTTCATGGGGTTCATTTAACGAGAAACAGAAGCTCCTCCCGCAAGGCGCGCATGGTTTCCTGCGCGCCCTTGAGCGCCTGGACTGCCAGAAGCGCCTTGAAAGGATCGTTTTGCATATCGGCGATGGCGGCAAATATGTTTTTTTGTGCGGTGAACAAACCAATCTGCTTCGCGTGAAACGACGCGGCACGCGGCGGCACGGGCAAGCTGTAAAGATCGCTGATGACGGTATCTAAAGTCGCGGTTATTGCGGCAAACTTTTCGGCCGCGAGGCCGCTCGCAATGACGCCGACAGGCAGGCGAGCGTAATGTTTTTTGAGTGCCGCGTTGAGACCGGCGACGTACGCGGCGACGGCCGTATCGTCGTTTACGGCAGTCACGACAAGCGATGACGGCGAGATGTTTTCGGTAAACTGCGCCGGGTCAAATTCCGAAAGGCGTTTGGCGACCACCTCTTCAATGAGCGCGTCGGGCGCGACGGCGGCGATGCCGCCCCCGTTCTTTTTGAGCGAGCCGGGCGGATTTTTGCTGATGATTTTTTGTACGATCTCTTGGGCAATGACCGTGGTAAGGTTGGCGTCATCCGCTGTTTGCGCGCCGCCTATGGCCTCGGTGAGCGCCGCTATGTGCGGAGACGGATCTTTTTTCCGGTTTTGCGGAGGCACCGGCTCGGTTCGGTTGGCAGATGTCTGCCCGCCGCCCTGCGGAGCGGTTTCTCTGCCGCTCTCGGACACAGCGGTTTTGTCGGTTGCGCGCAAACCGATGATAAATATGCCGGCGATAACCGAAAACACAACCAACAGAAAAGGAGCCAGTTTTTTGGCGCGTGCCATGTACATTACTATATCATACCAGCAAGACGGTACCCTGTTGAGAAACTCATGATATACTGCCGTATATGCGATCTTTCGTTTTTTTCCTCTTTCTCCTTACCGTGGCGGGCGTACTGGCGGTGCCGTCGCGTGGTGTTGCGCTCACGCCGCCTCATCCCGGGACGACGCAAAAGACGGTTACCGTTCCCCTGTACCGCGGCGTCAGCGACTTGCAAGTGTTCTCGCTTCAGGCGTGCCTGAAAAAACTTCCGGGCATCTATCCCGAGGGTCTGACGACCGGCTACTTCGGCGCGCTCACCGAGAAAGCCGTTCAGCGGTTTCAAAAAAATCACCTCATTGTTTCTTCCGGTTCGCCACAGACGACCGGGTACGGACTGGTGGGGCCGAAAACGAGGAGCAAACTTAATATCGTGTGCGGTCAGCCGCAGACACCCGTCCCTGTTTCAACGGATACACCAGCAACGTCCGGCGGCACAACGAGCATCGTGCCGACAAGTGACGGTGCGCTCTCGGTGGAAGACCAGAAAAAAATAGCCGAAGCGCTTAAGACGCTGGACGTGAATGCGCCGCTCTACCCGAAGGGGCCGGGCGGTTGCCGTAGCCGGGAACAGTGCGAAGCGTTTTGCGCGGAAGCGAAAAACCTCTCGGCGTGCGCCGGATTTACGCAATGATACTCAAAACGTGCAGACGGCAAAAATGTTCTTGACGCTGTTAAAGACCGGTATTCCCCAACCGAGCATAGTTGCCCCCGGAACGCACGGGCCGATTATCACGCCGTCTAAAAGTATCGCGCCCCCTACGGGTCCGCCGCCCTCGGCGGGGTAGACGCCTCCCCCGGCAATGCTCAAAAACGGCAAGTTGAAAAAATCGCTGTAATCTTTTGACTTTATTTCTCCGCCAAAAAACTTGAATATCGCGTGCGCGTACTGCGGCGTGG
>CAYIFE010000059.1:0-3804 GCA_964362605.1 uncultured Candidatus Saccharibacteria bacterium | reverse complement strand
CTCGCCGCTATTCAACGCGAAGTTGAGTCCGGCGCCGACAACCGCGCGGGAGAGCCCAAGCGCATTCTCAAAAAACTCGCGCCGGTGCTCATAGAACGGCTCGGACAGCTGACCGAAGAGAGCAGACGCGCCCTGCTGGCGGGCCTCAAAACACACACGGAGAACAAGGACATCATGCTCTTCTTCAAAGACGCGGAACTGGAGAGTTACCTCACCGATCTCAACGTATCAGGCGCGGTCAAAAAACTGCCGCTCAATTTCTCCGGCGATTATCTGGCGGTGGTGAGCACCAACATCGGCGGCGGCAAGAGCGACGCGTACGTCGCGCAGAAGATAAAGCTCTCCAGCAAACTGGATGGGCAGGGCCGCATTGACAACTACCTGACGATAGAGCGCGCGCACACCGGCGCAGACGCCAAAGATCCGTGGTACCGCGCAACCAACCGCACATACGTCAAAGTGTTCACGCCCTCCGATTCCCGCCTGACGTTCCTCACCGGCCACGAACAGAAAAAGATCTCCCCGCCGATTGACTACCGCGCGGCGGGCTACCTCGCCGATGCGGAGGTGAGGCGGGTTGAAGAAACGGCGCGAGCGGCGGTGTTTGAGGCGGAAACGATGGAAGAATCCGGAAAAACGGTGTTCGCGGCCTGGACGTCCGTAAAAGCGGGCCAGACAAAGAAGCTGGAACTGCAGTATGTCAGCGGCGACCGCGTCGCCCTGGTCCCGGGCGGCACGTACCAGTTCATATTTCAAAAACAATCCGGTGCCGCCACCGAACTGGACCTCTTGTTTGAAGCGCCGCCCGGCTTCATCTGGCGGGAAAACGGGGAGCCCGTCTTCAACTACGTTGCCCGTGAGTCGCCGGCAGAGGTTTCAATTGTGTTAACGCTTGGGCTAGATCCTGCGGCAGATCGGCGCTGACGGTGAGCCGCTCGCCGCTAGGCGCGGTGAACGCAAGCGACTCCGCGTGCAAGAATTGCCGGCGCACGTGCGGCAGATGCGCCTTGCCATAGAGCGCATCACCGACCACCGGATGGCCAATGGATGCCAGATGCACCCGGATCTGGTGCGTGCGGCCGGTGAGCGGCTCTACGGAAAGGAGCGTGTAGTTTTTGCCCTCTCCCTCATAGCGGGTGAGCGTATAAAATCGGGTAACCGCCGGTTTTACCATCTTTGCCCGCGCAACATGCACGGTGTGCCGAACGGTGCCGCTTACCAAACCGATGGGTTTATCAATAACGCCGTCGCCTGTTGCAACAAACCCGGCCGCCAACGCGAGGTAGGTTTTAACGACGCCGTGGGACTGGAACAACTTTTTGAAATAGCCGAACGCATCCTGCGTCCGTGCGATAAGCAGAACGCCGGAGGTTTCTTTGTCCAACCGGTGCACTATTCCCGGCCGCGTTGCCGGTTCGTCACCCACCGTTTTCGTCTCGGGATAATGTTCGACGACCCAATCCGCGATCGTCCGCTCTCGTTTTAAGTTTTCAGCTTTAAGTTTTACGTTAGCCGCATGCATCAAAACCCCCGCCGGCTTGTATAGCACGGCAAATGCCGGGTCTTCGTACAACACCGATATATGGTCAGTCATCGGTCCCCGTTATGCCGATGCATTGCCTGCGGCCGCGTGGCTCCGCCTGACCAACATGTATGAGGCAATACTCCTGCCGAGATCGCGGGTAAAGGCAACGCCGATAACCGCAAAGAGAATGAGCATAATCTTAGTGAGCGCCTGCGTCTTCGCAAACGCAACCATAAAGTACGCGGCGAGGTCTATCGGATCGCCCAGGGAATGGAGAAGCGCGTTGCCAACAGCCCGTTCAACGAACACATTGCTGGCAAACACATTGAGTGCAACAACAAAAACCACCGCCTCAACGGCGACGAGCGGGGCGACGGTGCGCGCAAACCAAATGGCATACACCCGCCGCATTATTTTGTTTTTTGTTTTGTTCGCCATAGAGTTTATTTGTGTGTCATTCGTATTATTAGTATGCATTTGTATATTGGCATCGCGCTAAACCGCCGTGCTCAATTTCTTAAACAACCGCTTTGCCCGGAACAAACGCATTTTGAGCGTTGACAGCGAAATGTTCTCAACTTTGGCGATGTCATTGTAGGACCGGTCTTCCAGGTAGTACAACCGCAGTACCCTGCCTAAATGTTGCGGCATCTTCTCAAGCGTATCGCCTACGACCGTCTTTGCGTCGTGGGCGCTGGCCAGATCCACCGACGGCGCCGCCAACCCATCGCCGTCCTCATCATACAACATCGTATCAAGGTATTCGGTTTTCATCCCCCGTTTCTTGGTTTTTTGGTAGTGCGTGAACGAGGTGTTCATCAATATCTTGTACCCCCAGCTTTTGAAGCCGGCATCCGGCTGTTTTTTGAACCGCCGCGCGTTGAGGTAAATCTTGGTGAACGTTTCCTGCACCACGTCTTCGGCCTCCTCGCGACTGCGCACCACCCCGTACGCGGTGCGCAAAAACGCTTCCTGGTAACGCTCAATGAGCGTGGCAAAGAGGGAGGGGTCTCCCAGCGAGGCCGCAAGCAATTGTTCGTCGGTGCGCGGATTCATGCGTAATGTGGCGTTATCGTACAACAATCTCCGCTCGCGGTCAATAAATTGAACTGGATTCCCTACCCGTCACTTTTGCATCCGCACGAGCTTAAAGAAATTCTCAAAGAGCTGGGCGACAAGGATCGGGCCGGTGCCGCCGGGAGTGGGCGTGATGAACGCCGCCTTTTTTTCACACGGTTCAAGATCAAAATCGCCTGTGATCCTGCCGTTCGTTCTCGCATACCCGAAATCTATCAGCACCGCATTGCGCTTGATCCACGCAGATCTGATATAGCGCGGCCGGCCGATGCCACTGATGACGATGTCGGCTTCTTTGAGCAACGGCTTGGGAAAGAATCCGCGGTGGAACACGGTAAGTTTTTTGACGCGGCCGGTGAGCCACTCGGCCACCGGCCTGCCCACCAGAAAACCGCGGCCGATGATCGCGACACGCTTGCCGTCAAGGTGTCGCACTTCGGCTTCTTTCAATATCTTTTGCACCACCGACACGGCCGGCGGCAATACCAGACCGGGAAAGTTGAGCCCGTCAACGTCTTTGCGTTCGTCTATAAGCCGCACGGCGCCGTCGCGGTCAAACCGCTTGGGAAGCGGTAGCTGTAGCACCATGCCGCCGACCTCGGGATCGTTGTTGAGCTCGCGGATCTTCTGATACAGCTTGGCGCGGCTCACCGTGCCCGGCAATTGGTGGAGCGCAAAAGAAATGCCCAGTTCTTTCGCCGCGCGCTCTTTTTGCTGTTTTAAAAAATAGAGTGACGCCGGATCGCGGCCGACGAGAATTGCCGCAAACGTTTTTTTCGTCTTGAAGCGCTTGAGCCGCTCCAGCATGCGGCGCGCGATGACCCGACCGTCGATGATCATTGATATGGCAACGGAAACTTTTTACACATCTGGCGCACCTGCTTTCCAACGTCCGCCCGCTGTACCAGGCATGCGTAAATGAGTGCGGCGATCTTCTTCATCTCTTTCTCCTTCATACCGCGACTGGTGACCGCCGGCGTGCCGAGGCGCAAACCCGACGGGCGGAAGGGACTTTCGTCGCCAGCAATCGTGTTGCGGTTTGCGGAAATACCCGATGCCTCCAGCATATCTTGAGCGCGTACGCCGTCCAAACCGGTATCCGCGAGATCAACGAGCATGAGATGATTGTCCGTACCACCGGAAACGATCTTGAAACCGAACTTCATCAACTCATCGGCGAGCGCGCGGGCGTTTTTGACTAT
>CAYIFE010000058.1:0-3820 GCA_964362605.1 uncultured Candidatus Saccharibacteria bacterium | reverse complement strand
GGCTCGCGACTTCAACCGTCGGCGCGGCGTTTTCCAGCGCCTTTTCAAAAACCTGCAGAGGGTTCTGTTTTGCCTTTTCTTCTATTTCTGAAAACGCATCGTAGAGAAGCCGTTCGGCAATCGCTTTTTTCCCGTCCTTCATCACATAGTTTACAAAACGCGAAACCGCCACGCTTTGGTGTACGAGGTCGCCGGCATGAGCTCGCTTGTAGTTTCGTTTTTTACGCATACATGGGCAAATTCTAAATCCTACTATCTAAACTCTAAACATTTTTTGTTTAGAGTTTCGTGTTTATAGTTTATGGTTTTGCGCTATGCTTTCGGTCGCTTCACCCCGTACTTGCTCCGGCTCACGGTCCGGCTCATCTGGTTGGTGTTTGAAGGCCCGATGGCTCCGCCGGCATCCAACCGACCGCGCACGATATGGTACCGCACACCCGGCAAGTCCTTCACACGGCCGCCACGGATAACCACGACAGAGTGCTCTTGCAAATTGTGCTGTTCGCCGGGAATGTAGGCGGTCACTTCCATGCCGTTGGTCAGGCGTACGCGGGCTATTTTGCGCAGAGCCGAGTTCGGTTTTTTCGGCGTGGTCGTGAACACTTTTAGACATACGCCGCGCTTGAAAGGCGAATCGCTCTTCACCGGTTTGTTCTTGATGACGTTGAAATAGCTCCGCATCGCGGGAGCTTTTGATTTGTACGTTTTCGCCCGCCGCCCTTTGCGGATGAGCTGTCGGATGGTTGGCATATAAAAACGTGCACGGCGCGCACGTGTAAAAATACTAGCAAGCCGCCCGCGGGGTGTCAACCGATTCCGCCGCCCACCAGCAGGGTATACAAAAACGCGATCGCCGGGGAAAGAAAATCCAGTCCTCCCACGATGAGGATGATGAGCAGGTAGAATCCGTAGCGCACGAGAAACCGCTCAAAGGCCTCAAACTGCGGCGGCAAAAGCGCGAAAAGGATGTTGGCGCCGTCCAGCGGCGGCAAGGGAATGAGGTTGAAGAGCGCGAGCGCGACGTTGACGATGACCACGATATGGAGCAAGCCGAACAAAACAAGCATCGGTTCGGTGACTGCCAGCGGCGACAAAAAACGCACGGCCAAACCGAACACCGTCGCCACCAGAAGGTTGGAAACGGGTCCCGCCGCTCCGATAATGCCGGCGCCCCGCCGCGGGTTTTTTAAGTTGAGCGGATTATACGGCACCGGCTTGGCCCATCCGAGCACGGGCGCTCCGGGCAAGAGCGATAGCAGTATTGGCAAAATGACCGACCCAAACGGATCTATGTGTCGGAGCGGATTGAATGTGAGCCGTCCGGCGCGCTTTGCCGTCTGGTCCCCTAACGCGAGCGCAACCGCGCCATGCGCAATTTCGTGGATCATGACCGAACAGATGAGCACTACGAGTTGGAATATGAGGAGCGTGATGTTCATTATGTCGCAGGTACAGATCGGTGTGAAAGCAGGCGGTAGAGTGCGCGCGAGAGTGCGCCCAGACCCGCGAGAAAGAATGCGACACGGACTACCCAGCCAACCACCGGCACAAACCACAGGAGCGAAAACACGACCGTGCCGCCCAGCACTTCATACCACGAAAGGCACCGCGCATCGGTCTTTCTATCAAACAGCATTCCCGCAAACGCACCGAGCGCCATGCCGCCAAAAACGCCGGCAAGCAGAAGGACGGAAACATAGAGGGCAAAGACCATCGCGCCGAGCGGAATACCTACCAAGCTCGCCATGAGCAGTATGCCAACAAGAGGTATGCCCACCACTGCAAGCAGTCCGTAACCGAACGCCGCAAAAAAATGGGAGGTTACATAACGCGTTATATGCGTGGCCGCCGGTTTGAAAAACGCGAACACCGCCGCGGCTGATGCGATAGCCATGAGGAATTTGAGACCCGCAACGAGCCATGCAAACTGCGCGAACCGCCGCCGGAAATCATCGGCGCCTTCTGCTTCTTTTTGCTCCACCGAACCGCTCCTAAACACCGCGCCGTCGCGGATGAGCGGCGGATTCAACCCGAACGAAGTCGCCGTGCCGCTGATGACCGCGCGCTCCCCGAACTCAAGATCATTGACCGAGACAAACACGTTTCCGCCGACATCCGCATTTATCACCGCACTGCCGCCGGCGGCCTTCACGCCGCGGGCCACCGGCGCCTCTACGGTGAGCGCGCCGGCAAACGCGATAACATCTCCGCCGACGGCGGCGCCGGAAACGATTTTCGCCGTGCCGGAGAAAACGAGCACATCCCCGCCGACCGTGCCGGAAATCGTCACGGTTGCGGCGGCGGCGCGCACATCACCGCCGATCGCACCGGAAACGGCAACAGTGCCGCCGGCGACGAGCACGTCGCCGGTAACAACTCCGTCAATGAAAACCGTGCCGCCGGCCGCGATGAGATCGCCGTCAATTTTCCCCGATATCACCACGTCCGAAGACGACACGTAAAAATTCCCTGAAATTATTTTGTCCTCCGCCAGCGTGTATGCGCCGCCGCCGGCAACCCGCGCGCCAAAAACCGCCAACGGAAAGAATACGGCGACCGCGAACACCGTTACAATAAATGTTTTCATGGCATGTCCGCCCATACTAGCAAAAAAAAGACCCGCCGTCATGGACAAGCGGGGGGACCGGCAAACCGATCTGTCGCGAGCAGGCAAACTGCTCTATCAGATCTATCCTGCCGGATAGGATATGCCTCTCCTGTGATCGCTCACAAGATGTATCGTAGCTCAATGCTCTCCTTGTTTTCTTTAGATATCAACCCACACGGTCACTGGTGTACGCTCATGCGTGTTCTTTGCCCGTGGTTTTCCCAGCGGCACCGTTCAGGAAGGGAATGCTCTCAAGCTTTTCCCGAACCGTTGTTTCATTCTTAACAACGTGTAGGCAGTGAGTTGATGGGGGGTATATCAACGGGCAGGGCGGCGGCGGCGGAAACATCGTGGTAAAAAGATGTTTCCGAAGCGCGTAGAGGTCCCTGCCGGCTCGTATCCTGTCAAAAATTCGCCAACGAATTTTTGAACAGAATAGCAGAGCAGACGTCAGTATACAGAAAAGGTATATGTAACGTGTGTCGGTGGAAAATGTTCAAACGCACGTTTGCAACAAAGTACCGAGTGCATCTGAAACATCGTATCTCCAGGCACAATCAAAACGCACGCACTAACACCAAACAACCGGAAAACAAGGCAAAACAAAAAAATATTGCTATCGGGCTCTGCGGCCCGCGTCAAGGAACCGCGTATAGGTATAGCGAAGGGCGAAAAAGAAGTCAACCCCCTGTGTCCCGAACGCATCTAAACCCCAGGGTTGACAACCGGCGACCTTTTGCTACTCTGCAGGCAGAAGCGGTATCTTGCCGCAACAACCTGACCTCCACCAAGGAAAGATGTGACTGCATTTGTCAAAGGCCCTGTTCTTCTCCGCGACCGAACAAACGGCCACCTGGTGATTGTGATGCCGTCCGGCTATGACCGGACAACCATCAGCGACCATTGGCCGGGACGGGAATCGTGTCCGGTCATAGAGCTGGCACATGGGCAATGCACGCTTGAGCGGGTTAAGAATCCGGACCCGGACCCGAACAGCCGACCGGACCAACAATTTCAACTGCGAATCAGCGGGACGCCCTATGTGGCATCCGAACGGCGATGGAGTGAGTATAGAAAGGCGAAGTTGGTCAAATACCGCGACCGGCATGTGAGCGGCGAACAGCGTTAGACCGCGCAATCAAGAAGGAGCGCGGTCTTATATTTTCAAGACAACAATAACAGTACTGGATTCCCGTTTGCACGGGAATGACA
>CAYIFE010000057.1:0-3857 GCA_964362605.1 uncultured Candidatus Saccharibacteria bacterium | reverse complement strand
CGCCACGCGCGCGGGCGAGCCGTAGCCGGCAACGCGCAGGCCCTTCTTTTTATATTCTTCAAGTTTTGTCTTGAAGGCGGAAATGTGATCGTCTACCCGGCGCTTGAACGCGCTCATCGTTTGCGGTGTCAGCTCCGCTTCTTCTTTTTTAAGAAACTGCGCAACGCGGGCGCGGGGCGCCGGTCCTTCGCCGCTACGGTACGCGCTCACGCGCAGAGACCCGCCGTGCGGCACTATCTCTTCCGCGTCGCAGACGTGCATGTCGTGGCGGGCGAAAAGTTCCTTGAGCGAACTTAGTGAATAGTAGAAAATGCGGTCCAGGTAAAACCGTTCAAACTGCACGTCGCGCAGGATGTTGCCGATGTACTCCACCTCAATGATGAACACGCCACGGGGTGCCATGACCTCTTTGACCGCCTCAATGAAGGAGTGCGGGTCCTCAAGGTGGGTGAAAATACTGCTCGCGACGACGACATCCGGCGCCCCATACTCGTTCTTTATCTTTTGAGCCGTGGGAGAATCAAAAAAGGCGACGATGGTGGTGAGGCCCGCGTCGTTGGCTATTTTTGAAACGTTGACGGACGGATCAACGCCGATGGCCCGCACCCCGAGCGCGGTAAGCGGTTTGAGAAATATGCCGTCGTTTGAGCCGATATCAAGGACAAACTTCGCCGACGTCAGCTGGCGCGCCCACGACTCAAAGTGGCGGACGAGGCCGAGGTTGACCGAAGACAGGTAGTAGTAATCCTCAAACATGCGTTCGCGGGAGACGAACGTTCCGAGCTGGACATTTTTGCAATCATGGCAAAAAAATACGTTCAGCGGGAAAAAATCTTCGGTGGCAAATTGGGCTTCGGTTGGATACTTGTTGGCGAGAGGCTGCCGCCCGAGGTCCAAAAACCCGTGGGCGCGGTCGCTGGAACAAAGCGTGCACTTCATAGTTTTTTGTATGCATTCAAGGTATCATGGCCGTTCTGCGGTTTCAAGAAAAATTAACGACACCACGTTACCAAAGAAAAGAAAAGGATGTTGTACAGGGGTGCTATACTGTGTTTTACGGCATGACCGATTATTTTTTCGTTTCCACCGCGCGCATTCCGACCGAGCGCGCCAACGGGATCCAGATAATGAAAACCTGCGAGGCGCTCGCCGACGCGGGCGCGCACGTTGAGCTCGTTCTGCCGAAGCGTTTCAACGAAATGACCGAAGACCCGTTTGACTACTACCGCGTCAAGCGCAATTTTAATATCAAAAAAATATGGGCGCTTGACCTCGCGCCGCGGCGCGAACCCGCCCATCCGCTGTTCTACTGGCTACAATCCATCAGCTTTGCGCTCTCCGCGCTCGTCTACCTCTGGCCGCAAAAGAACGCGTTCATCCATTTCCGGTACGATCTGCCGCTCCTCATCGCCTTCACGCCGTTTTTTAAACGGCGGAAAATAATTTGCGAAGCGCACGCGCTCATTACCGGCTGGCCGCGGCGCGTCATGCAAAAATGTTTTGCGGTTGTGGTGGTTCTTGCCGCGGCAAAGGAGATTTACGCGCAAACCGATCCTGCCGGCGGCAATCGCTATATCGTCGCTCCCGACGGGGTTTCTTTAGCTGATTTCCAAATTACCGAGAGCAAAGAACAGTTGCGCGAAGAGCTCGGTCTGCCGCTCAACAAAAAAATCATCATGTACACCGGCCACTTTTACGCATGGAAGGGCATCAATACGCTCATCGCCGCCGCGAAGGAGCTGGATGAAGAGTGCGCAGTGGTGCTTGTGGGCGGGGGCAACAGGGCGGCAGAAGACATCAATCGTCTGGCGCACGAGGCGGGTGTTTCGCATAAAGTTATGTTTGTCGGCCACCAGCCGTATGCAAAAATGCCGCGCTATCAAAAAGCCGCCGATTGTCTGGTGCTGACGACGGTAAAAAGCGGTGTGCATGAAATTTTTACCTCGCCGCTGAAGTTGTTTGAATATATGGCCTCCGGCGTTCCCGTCGTGGCGTCTGACAGCGTCTCAGTGCGCGAGGTGCTCACGCATCGGCATAATGGCTACCTCGTCACGCCCGAAGATCCCCGCGCGCTCGCCGAGGGTATCCGGGTGGTTCTTGCCGACACGCACCTCGCCGCCTCGCTGGTCCAACACGCGGCAGTTGATGTGCGCCGGTACGCGTGGGACGAACGGGCACGGCGGATGCTCGCGTTTTTTAACCGGCGGGCGACGGTATAGAATGAAGGGCATCATGCGCGTACTCTACTTATACGCGGGCATCCGCAAGAACGTGCTTGCGGCGTGGCAACGGGCACAGGAGCCCGACAACCGCTTGCTCGGCCTCAACCACCTGCGCCGGTTTGGCATAGCGGCGGAGTTTTTGGAAAATCGGTGGACGGAACTGTTCAGAAAGATCTCTTTCAACGCAACCCAGTTTCCCGCGATTGTGCCGAGCTTGCAGTACGATGCGGTGTTTTCCGGTTCCGGCCTGCTCGCCCTGTTCATCGTGAAACGGGTGCTGAGACGGAAAAAACCACGCTGGATACTGTTCAACACGTACTTCGCCAATCTCCTGCGGCGCAACCGGTTTGGCATTAAGGCCAATATCATTCGCGCCGCGCTTGCATCGGCGGATGCGATCATCTCAACCTCAACCCATCAGAATGCCGTGTTGGCTGAGCACGGGCTCGATCCGCGCAAGCTCTTTTTCATCGGCGAGGGCATTGATAGGGACTTTTACTCCCGCGGCGGCCAGACCGCGCGCCGCATCCCGTACGAATACGTGTTCAGCGCTGGCCGCGATATCGGACGGGATTACGGGACGCTTCTCAAAGCCGTCACGGACAGCGACATACCTGTGGTCATCGGCGCACTGCCGCGGAACTTTCCCGGTATTACCGAGTTTCCGCAAAACGTGTGTGTTGAGTATTTCCCGCCGGATGTTTACCGGGCTGTCATTCGCGAGTCGCGCTTTATGGTTGTCAGCGCCGTACCGGATGACAACGTACGGGGATCGGACTCCACGGGGTTATACGTGTTGTTGGAGGCGATGGCATGCGGGAAAGCCGTCATCGTCTCGCGCCGGCGGGCGTTTGACGATTATTTTACGAACGGAAAGAACGGTATTGTGGTTGAACCGGAGGATCCCCGAGCGCTCAAAGAGGCGATCCGATACCTGTGGGATAATCCGCGCGTGGCGCAGGAAATGGGCACACGCAACCGCGAGCTCGTCTTCGCGCGGTTTACCACCGAGCAGTTTGCCAAGGAACTGGCGGAGATCATCGCGCGCTTGTGCGCACCGCGCGCGCAAACAGCATCATGAACCACCTCCTCGTCGCCGGCGGCGCGGGAGTTATGGGGTCAAACTTTGTCCGCTATGCCCTCAAACAAGATCCGCGGGTAACCATTACCACCGTTGACGCGCTCACCTACGCGGGCAATCGGGAAAATCTCAAAGGCGTGCCGGGCGGCCGCCACCGGTTTGTCCGCGGCGATATTTGCGACCTTGCGCTGATGAAAAAACTGATGACGCAGGCCGAGTATGCGGTCAACTTTGCCGCGCAGACGCACGTGGACCGATCCATCCACGGCGACAGCGCGGAATTTATGCGTACCAACGTTTTGGGCGTGCATACGCTGATGGAGGCCCTGCGCCGCTCGTCGCGGGTCAAAAAAATGGTACACATTTCCACCGATGAGGTGTGGGGAGATCTGCCTCTGCAGTCAAAGAAAAAATTCAGCGAGCGATCGCCGTTTGCGCCCAATTCGCCCTACGCCGCGTCCAAGGCGGCGGGGGACCTGCTCATCCGCTCGTATGTAAAGACCCACGGCGTGCCCGTTGTCGTTTCCCATGCGGTGAACAATTACGGGCCGCGC